>JAPJRA010000141.1 GCA_030824835.1 Geminicoccaceae bacterium
GTGCCCGACTATCGTGAGCTGGATTTCTTGCGTTCCTTCGCCTGAAGTACGTGCTGGGGCGAGTTCGCGATCGCATCCAATCTGGCGACGTCGATGATCGAGATCTGCCTGAAGCCGATGACGATGGCGCCGGCATGGGCAAGTGCGCCGAGTGCGGTACTTACCGACTGTCTGGACATGCTGGTCATCAGCGCCAATGCACTTTGCGAAATCGCCAGCGGCATGTCGGCATTGGCTGCATCGCTGCTGACGTTGAGCTCACGGACGGCCAGCAGCTTGGCTGCCACGCGCGCGACCGAATCGGGCCGGCTGGTCTGCTCGAGCGCCTCCAGCGCCAGGATAAAGCGTTCGTTCGCCAGCCGTGCGACAGCGTCGCGGTAACTCGGGTCGCGTCGAATCAGCCCCAGCGCCTGGGCACGAGGAACGGACAATACGATCGTCTCGCCGATCGCCATCGCCATAAGCTCCAGCGGCCGGTCCGTCAGAAGCCCGACGGCGCCGAACCAGAAGCCGGGACCCGCAATATGATAGACGATCTCATTGCCGCCGGCGCCGACCTTGCTCAGCGCTACCGAGCCTTGAAGGGGCACACAAAGACCCATCGGCTTCCCGGCAGCCAGGACAACCTCGTCGCGGTGGAACTGACGGACATGTCCGCCGGCCACGAGCAATTGCCGCATCAACGGTGGCAGACCTGCAAACCAAGCGCCGCGTACCAGCAATGCTTCGATCTTGGCGGCAGTCCAGCCTAGATTTGTTGAGAGAATTGCAATATTAGCTACTCCAACTATATATGATGAGCTACAGTGATTGGTACATTACGTTGCCATTGTCGAGGCTGTTACAACCCGCCCGCGCTCATGTGGGCCGCATCAGTTCGCAGGATAGGCCAAATTAAGAGAAAGACGGCATTGCCCGGAAACCACCGAGTGCATTTGCCGCACGCCCAGCGCGAATTTTGTCAAAGTGGCGACATCATGACGCGAGTTGCCATGCTATGGCTACAGATGATACAAGTTTGGAAGGCCTTCAATGAGCGAGCACGCCGGAAGGTCGACAACGTGGGTGCGGTCGGGGGGCTGCAGGGGTGATTTTGATGGACTGCGGGCAACGAGATTATAAAAATTCAGGCACGGGATGCTGGTCATGGCCGTGATCGACTACTGTTTCAGTGCAATAAAAGAGTCGCGTCAGCCAAGTATGCTGGCAGAGAATGCGACGGATTCCGTCAGTCGCGAGCAGATCGCTGTCGCCGCTCGACTGTTGCGGACGATTTCCGTAACCGACGGCGACGTCGAGATCCTACTGCACGAGATGGCGCGCGCGCTGGAGCGGATCGCGGACGCTGAGGGTTGCAGGTGTACCGCCCGCGCAATCCCGCTGGCGGCACGCTATGCCTGGGGCATTGCCCGGATCTGAGCGGCCTCGACTCATTGGCGGTCGCCGCCTTTTCATGACTGGGAACGGTGACTATCCTCCGCTTGTCGGCGGCATCCGCCGATGCTGCGGAGGAGCGGATGAGCGCCCTTGAGAATCTCTTGTGCGACATTGACGGCTTGGCGGTCGAGACCCAGCCACAGAAGGTGAGGCGGCGAAGCCGGGACTTCTACTGGTACAGCCCGATCCTCAAGCGCCAGCTCGATCATGTTACTGCCGATGCGGTGGTGACGCCGCGTTCGGAGGCGGAGGTCGTTCGTCTCGCCGCCAGTTGCCATCGGCATGGAATGCCGCTGACGGTGCGCGGTGGCGGTACCGGCAATTACGGGCAGGCAATGCCGCTGCAGGGGGGCATCGTTGCCGACCTTTCCGAGCTGAACGCCATTTTGGCGATCGGCGACGGCCGGGTGCGGGTCCAGGCCGGCCGGAAGCTGGCGGAGGTCGATGCCGCCACCATCGCCGACAGCCGCCAGGAGCTGCGGCTGCATCCCAGCACCCACAAGACCGGCACGATCGGCGGCTATATCGCTGGCGGCAGCTCGGGGATCGGATCGATCACCTGGGGCCTGCTGCGCGATCGCGGCAATATCCTGATGACCCGAGTAGTGACCGTCGAGGCCGAGCCGAGGATTCTGGAACTGCGCGGCGCCGACATCCAAAAGGTCAACCACGCCTACGGTACTAACGGCATCATCACCGAGCTGGAGATGCCGCTGGCGCCCGCCTATCGCTGGGTCGAGGCGCTGGTGGCGTTTCCGGACTGGCAGACCGCCTCCCGCTGTGCCGACGCGCTGGCGCGCGAGGATGCGATCCTGAAAAAGCTGGTCACCGTCATCGCCGCGCCCGTGCCGCACGACTATCTGTTCCCTGAGCGGATCGCGCCTGCGGAGAGCGTCCTCATCGTCATGGTGGCCGACATGGCGCTCGACGCCTTGCACGATGCGCTGCGGCCATGGGCCTGCCGCATCGCCTATGAGGGGCCGCTGGACGAGCTGCAGCCCGGCCAATTACCCCTGTTCGAGTACACCTGGAACCACACGACGCTTCACGCTCTCCGGCACGACCGGACCGTCACCTACCTGCAGACCTTGTTCCCGCCGCCGCATCATCTGGACAAGGTGGCCGAGATGGTGGCGCATTTCGGCGACGAGGTGCCGCTGCATCTGGAGTTCGTCCGATTCGGCGGCGAGATCGCCTGCTTCGGGCTGCAATTGGTCCGCTACAGCTCGGAGGCGCGGCTGAACGAGATCATCGCGCATCACGACCGCCACGGCTGCCCGATCTTCAACCCGCATGCGTTCACGCTCGAGGGCGGCGGGATGAAGAAAGTCGACCATGTCCAGCTGGCGTTCAAGCGCGAGGCCGATCCGCTGGGGCTGCTCAATCCGGGCAAGATGATCGGCTGGGACGATCCCGCCTACGACGAGAGCGCTGCCAGGCAATATCTCTATGGTCGCGACTGAGCCGACCGGATCGGTGTGGCGTCTCATGGCCCCGCGCCTGGTGCCTTGTGGTGCTGGCAGTGCCTATGTCGGCACGGTCGAGCCGCACCTGCTTGAATGAAGGAGTGACGGGTTTCGTGTCCCACTGGGAAGATCTGGAGCGCCTGTTTACTGCCATTTATCTAAAGGAGATCGATCAGGAGGAAAATGTGTGGAGATCTCTCCCATTTTTCTCTGCGACACTGGCGGTTGAGGTTGTGGTGTTGAACCAGACGTTGCCAGTGGCCGCAGAAATCCGCGGTGCTCTCTGGTGGGTCCTGGCAGTTGCCGGTATTTCTCTTTCGATGATGATCGTCAGTGTGCTGGTGTTTCTCTTCCGGTCCATTCGCAGGCAGTCGTTCTCCTATATCGCCAGCGGCAGGGACCTGGTCGCCTACGTGCGGCAGCTCGAGATTTCAGACCCGCCGACCGACGCTACAGACCCGATGCCGTCGGTCCGCGAGCGTCTTCGTGAAACTCTTATCGGCCAGCTTGCCGCAGCCGCCGACGCCAACCGACTCATCAATCAATCGCGAGCCGCGGAACGGACGCGGGCCGGCATATTGCTGCTGGCGTCGATCCTGACGACAATTATGTTTGTCGGTGTTACACTTGGCCATGGAGTTGGTTCGAAGCTGCAGCAGGACATCGGCCATGACGCAGGCGATCGCGAAGCCATCACGCAGCAGGGAAGCCCCTCAGCGGCGGGCGACGGTCGTGATCCCGCCGCGACAGGAACCGGTAGCGCCCCCCAAGATGCGGGTGGTGAGCAAGGGTTGGCACTTCCGCGAAAGCCTGCAGACGCAGGAGCAGGTGGAGGAGCAAACCGGTGAGTGCCGATAGCGACGGCGAGAAGCTCCCCGATCCTCCACAAACTGTATCTTCACTCGCACCCGCGCCGCCTCCCATGCAAATTTTTGAGATAATCGATCAGACTGAGTGGAGTCGTCCGCCCGTGCCCAGTGCGGAGGGCTAGAGCCAGCTGGAATCGTGATCAGCGCTCCACGAGACGGCTCAGCGGAAAGCTCACCAACTCCTGCAGCAGCTCGACGAGGCAGGTGGCGGCATGCTCGATCACGGCCTGGCCAGCCTCCGGCGTCGCACGCGACGCGTCGCCGCACACGCCTTCACGATGCATGTCCTGCGCCTGCCAACCGAGACCAGCAGCACCCAGCGCCCGCAACCGTGGGTAGTCCATATCATCCGCGACGGTAACCGGCACGAAGTCCTCCGCCGCCTCGAGGTCGACCAGATCGGGGCGCAGCGCCAGCATCATCGACGTCTCCACGGTGCCGCCGTGGATCCCATGGCGAAGCTCGGCCGGGTCGAACAACCCCTGCGGCATGCCCCAGGAGAACCAGTTGGCGGCGACGGTGAGCATGGCGTGGTCGATCCGCAGCTGGCGGGCCACGATCTGCATCACCTGCGGCTGCCCGCCATGGCTGTTGAACAGCAGCAGCTTGCGCACGCCGGCCCGACGGACCGACGCCCCGATCTCCTGCCAAACGCGCCCTAGCGTCTCCGCCGACAGGGTGAGCGTGCCGGGGAAATCGCCATGTTCGTCGCTCTTGCCCACGGTCGTCAGCGGCAGCACCAGCACGGGCATGCCCTGCGGCATCAGCGCCAGCGCCCGGCGCACAATACCGTCGTTGATGCAGCTGTCCGTGGACACCGGCAGATGCGGCCCGTGCTGCTCGATCGCACCCACGGGCAGAACGGCCACGGTCAACTCGGGGTCGAGACAGGCGAACTCGGGGCTCTTCAGATCCTGCCACCAGCCGGGTAACCGCAGCGCCATGCCATCCTCCCGGTGGACGTTCACACAATGGGCCGGACATGGCATGACCTGAGACCTCCGACAAGCCAACGACGGGCAGCCTCATGATCCTGCGCCACCAGTCCCCGGTGTCGATCCGCGCACCGTTCGGCCGCTACGTGCACATGGTCGAGGTCGCCGCCGCGGATCGGCTGCTTTTCCTGTCCGGGCAGCTCGGCATCCGCGCCGACGGATCGGTGCCAGACGATGTCGCCGAGCAGGCGGCGCAGGCGTTCGCCAACATCGACGCCTGTCTCGAGGCCGCGGGTCTCGGCCGCGCCCATCTGGTCCGGCTGGCGGTCTTTCTGACGGAGGCGGACCACCGCATTCCCTACATGCAGGTGCGCGACGCGTGGGTCGCGGATCCGCCGCCGGCATCGACACTGATCATCGTCAAGGCCCTGGCCCTGCCGGTGTTCAAGGTCGAGATCGAAGCCGTCGCCGCCGCCTGATCCATGCGGGTCCTCTATCTCTATTGTCATCCGGTGCCCGAGAGCTATCACGGCGCTATACGGGCTGTGGCACTGGCCGGGCTCGCGCGCGCTGGCCATGACGTGGATCACTGCGACCTCTACGCCGAAGGCTTCAATCCGGTGCTCGGGCCGGCGGAACGGCGCAGCTATCACGATCTGGCCGACAACCGACGTGGCGTCGAGACCTATGCCGAGCGACTGCAGCAGGCCGAGGCGTTGATCTTGCAGTTCCCCACTTGGTGCTTCGGCGCGCCGGCTATGCTCAAGGGCTTCTTCGATCGCCTCTTCATCCCCGGGGTCGCTTTCGAGCTCGGGGACGGCGGGCAGGTCCGTCCGTCGCTGACGAAGCTACGTAAGATCGCGGGCCTCGTCACCTACGGCCGCCCCCGCCTGGCCGCATGGTGGATGGGCGATCCACCGCGATCGCTGGTGACGCGATACCTGCGATGGTTCGCGGCTCCGCATGCAACCGTTTCCTACCATGCGCTTTACGGCCTCAACACCGCGGGAGATAGCGATCGCCGCGCGTTTCTGGTTCGGGTCGAGCACGCCATGGAGAGCTTTTGATGCGTGTCCTGATCGTGCTGGCGCATCCGGTGCCCGAAAGTTTCGCCCACGCCCTGCATGGGCGGGTCGCTTCCACCCTGGTCGGCGCTGGCCACGAGGTGCGGGAGCTGGACCTGCACCGGATTGGTTTCGATCCGGTGCTGAGCACCGAGGATCGCCGGCACTATCACACGCCAGAGGTCAACGCCGCCCGGGTGGCGGATCAGCTGGCACACCTCCAGTGGGCCGAGGGGCTGATCTTCGTCTACCCGACCTGGTGGTACAGCTTGCCGGCCATGCTCAAGGGCTGGATCGACCGGGTCTGGGTGCCGTTCGTCACCTTCGAGCTCCCCTCGGGGCTCAAACCGGTACAGGGCCGGATGCAGCACATCCGCATGATCGGGGGGGTCTCGACTTACGGCTCGCCGTGGTGGTGGATCAGGTTCGTCATCGGCGACCCCGGTCGGCGGATCATCATGCGCGGCCTGCGCCCCTTGTGCCATCCGCGCTGCCGGACCTTCTGGCTCGGCCACTATCGCATGGACAGCTCGACACCGAGGAGCCGCGCCTCGTTCCTGGCCAAGGTCGAGGCGAGGATGCGCAAGATCCCGCTATAGCGCTTCCACAAACTCGGCGATGAGGTCGAGGGTCAGCTGACCGGCCTCATGATGCGGTGCATGTCCGCAATCTGGCAGCAACTCGCTGCGGACGGGCCCGGACACTCCACGCGCGATCGCCTCCACCTGCGCCGCCGTGCCATACTCGTCATCCACCCCCTGCAGGATCAGGGTCGGGCAGATGATCCGCGGCAGCTCGGCCTCGATGTTCCAGGAGCGGAACTCGGGTGACTGCCAGCCGTCATGCCAGGCCCTGAACAGGCTCTCGGTCTTGGCGCCGTGATAGCGTGTCAGGCGCCGTGGGAGGTCGGTGGTGGCAAAGGCCACGCCTGCGGCCTGGATGCCGGCCAGCGTGACGTCCTCGACGAACACGTGCGCGGCCTCGGTGACGATCGCTGCCGGTGCCGACGGGAACGTCGCCGCGTAGAGCAGGGCGATGCTGCCGCCATCGCTATGGCCGATGAGGATGCTGCGCGTCACGCCGACCTGCTCCAGCACCGCGGGCAGGAACAGGCGCGCCTCGTCGTGCAGGTAGCGCGTGGTGCGGGGGCGATCCATCGGCGCCGATTGTCCGTACCCCCACCGATCGTAGACCAGCCCCGGGAGGCCCAGCCGTGCGCAGAGCCGGCTCGGGAAATCCTTCCACAAGGCGATGCAGCCCAGGCCCTCGTGCAGGAACACCAGGGTCGGCCCGTCGGCGGACCCCTCCGGCCAAAGCCTTTGCACGGCAAGTTCCCGCTCGGCTGCCTTGATCGTCGCGCGCTCCCGCTGCACCTTGTCCCCGCCCACCGTGAATCTGTCTGGTTGGGCTTTAGCCCCAGCGGGGCAGGGAGGAAAGCATGACCGATCTGTTCCGGCTGGACGGGCGCATAGCACTGGTCACCGGCGCCTCGCGCGGCCTGGGGCTGGCCATGGCCGAGGCGCTGGCGATGCAGGGGGCTCATGTGCTCCTCAACGGCCGCGATCCGGCGACCCTCGAGGGGGAGGTCGAGCGGCTGCGCGGGCAGGGCCGTTCGGTGGAGGCTGCACCCTTCGACGTCGCCGATGCGCCGGCAACGCAGGCGGCGATGGCTCGGATCGCAGGCGTGCACGGTCGTCTCGACATCCTGGTCAACAATGCCGGCATGCAGCATCGCGTCCCGGTTACCGAGTGGACGGACGCCGACTTCGAGCGGGTGATTGCGGTCAACCTCACCGCCTGCTTCCGGCTGGCGCGCGAGGCGGCGCGGTTGATGCTGCCGAAGAGATTCGGCCGGATCATTGCCACGGGCTCGGTCAGCGCCATCCTCGGCCGGCCGACGATCCATGCCTACACGGCCGCCAAGGCCGGTCTGCATGGGCTTACCCGCTCGCTCGCCGCCGAGCTCGGGCCGCAGGGGATCACCGTGAACGCTTTGGCGCCGGGCTACTTCGCCACCGAGCTCAACACGGCCCTGGTCAATGACGAGGCGTTCTCGGCCTGGGTCTGCAAGCGCACGCCGCTCGGTCGGTGGGCCGAGCCGCGCGAGCTCGGCGGCGCCGTTGTGTTTCTCGCCTCTGACGCCGCGTCCTACGTCACCGGGCACGTGCTCGCCGTCGACGGCGGGATCAGCGTCAGCCTCT
>JAPJRA010000142.1 GCA_030824835.1 Geminicoccaceae bacterium
TGGCGAGGGGCCGCGCACCCCGCACGACCCGGCCAATGCCGGGCTGCTGGTGTCGATGGTGGCCGCCGAGGCGGAGGATGTCGCCGGATTCGTGGCCGAGAGCATCTCGATGCCGCTGCTCCAGGCCGGCACCATCCTCGCCGTCCTGGGCTACCTGATCTGGGTCCAGCCACTGATCGCTGCGATGTCCCTGCTGCTCTATCTGCCCGAGCTGATCATCGTCCCCCTGCAGCAGCGGACGCTCAACCGGCTGGGGCGCCTGCACACACTGGTCGTGCGGCGGCTGGGCATCCAGCTGGTGCGCGAGGAGATGGGGTCACGCCGCCAGCGCGACGCGGCTCTGTTCACGGGCCTGGTCGAGCGCGCGTTCGACAGCCGGCTCGCCGCCTACCGGATCAAGTACGGCCTGACCTTCCTGGGCAACCTGCTGGACGCGCTGGGACCGGTGGCCGTGCTAGGGTTCGGCGGCTGGCTGGTGCTGCAGGGGCAGGCATCGGTGGGCACGCTGCTCGTCTTCATCACCGGCTTCCAGAAGGTGGGCGACCCCCTCGACCAGCTCATGGGCTTTTACCGGACGACACAGAATGCGATCGTCAAGTATCGGCTGATGGTCGCCGCGCTGGCGCCCCCCGGTCACACGCTCGCGGAGCGAACGGCCTGAGCCGTCCTGCGCTCACGGGCGCGGGAAGGACGGCAGATCGCTGCAGTCGGCTCGCTTGGGAGCACCGCCGGTCGGATGCCGCCACTCGACCGCGAACAGACGCGATCTGGCCGGCAGCTCGATCGGCTGCGTCTCAGCCTCGATCAGCCGCACCAGCTCGGGATTGAGCAGGGTCGGGCTGCCCCAGCTGGCAGTGGGCCCCAAGATCACGCCGGTCGGATAGCAGGCGAGCACCCGCTCCAACGATTCCCTGGTCGAGATCACCGGTCGCCCGGTGCGGAAATCCAGGCCGAACTCGTGCCGCTGATCGGGCTTCAGCTCCCCCATCTTGGAGGGGCTGAAACGGATGTCGTAGCGGCCGAGGAAATAGAGCGTGGCCAGCTCCTCGGTCGTCACCACGACATCCGCGTGCGCCAGCCAGGGCTCGAGTACCGGGGCCACCCTGGGCCAGTTCGGCGGCGGCTGGTCCGGCGGGACCGTGATGTTCGCGAGCAGGGTCACCGAACGCAGCCATGCCGGGTTGGCGGCCACCAGGAACAACAGGGCACCCGCGATGAGCACCCCACCCGTGGTCGGGCGCCGCAGGCCCAGCGTCGCCAGAGCAGGCGCCAGACGTGCCTGCAACCCGCAGAGAAACGACCACAAGGCGGGCCAGAGTGCGGCAACACCCATGCCCCAGACCACGAACAGCAGCGGCTGGGCGTAGACGATGTAGCGCAGGCTCTTGGACGCGGCCGTCGAGTTGAGCAGAAACGAGACCAAGAAGGTCACCAGCGCGAACAGCGCCGGGCGCGGCCAGGCGACGAGGGCGGCCAGCCCGAGGATGCCGGTGAGCGGCCACAAGGTCGGATAGAACAGGCTGTAGAAGGCGTGATAGTACCAGAATCGGTCCTGGCTCTTCTGGTTGAACAGCGGCGTCGAGCGAAAGATGTCCCACAGGCCCAGCGAGATGCCGATCGCGAGGACCACCCCCAGCCCGACGATGGCGATTCCCACGACCGCGAGCTTGCGGCCACGCGGGACGCTCCGGTCCGTGAGCCAGGGCAGGCCCAGCACGCTCACAGCCCAGACACCCAGTCCGATCAGGCCGATGAGCGTGGTCGGCTGCAAGTAGAGAGCGAACAGGGCCGCCGATACCGCCCCTGCCCCCAGCACGGCACGCTTGCGCGCCGAATGCCGGCCGCACACCGCGGCATAGGTCAGGAACGCGGCCAGGAGAAAGCTCAGGCACTGCGGTGCATAGAACCGGGCGAACTGAGCGATGTCGATCGCGAAGGGCGAGAGGGCGAAGCCGCCCGCGCCGAGCCAGGCCGCCAGGGTGGAACTCTCCCGTCGCAGCCAGACGAACAGCAGCGCTGCCACCAGCGCCATGCACACGACGGAGGGAATCCGGGCGCTGGCGAGGCTGTCGCCGAACAGCGCATAGCTGCCAGCCACCAGATAGGTATGGAGCAGGCCACGATAATAGACCCCCTCGGCGATCGAAGGCACGCCATGCTCGAGCACGCCACGGGCGGCCAGCGCGTGATGCAGCTCGTCGGGATGCGGCAGGTGGCCGAGGTTGACGCAGTAGAGCAGCCCAACGGCCAAGGCCAGGAGCAACGGCGCGCGCCACGAGTGCCGGAGCATGGAGGCACCGTGGGCGGCGACGGCGGCAGAAGACGGCATCGAGTATCTCCGGCGCATGCGGGCACGGCCGGCGGCTGCCGGGCGGCCCGCCGGTACTTCAGGAGGCGTGGGCTGCCAGCTCGCCGGACATATGGAACTCGGGAAGGCGCCGCTCCTCCCGAGATTGCTCCAGATGTGCGAAACACAACCCAAGCGTCAAGATTCGTCCAACCTCATGCGACCGGATGGCCATCGGGTCCAGGCCACGCAGGTAGATCCCCCGCTCCTGGAGCTGCGCCAGACCGGCGTGGAAGGCGGGCAGCTCGCGTAGGCGGTGGCCGAAGTCGCGGGCATCCGTGTCCCGAGCGCCGGCACGCGGGAACGGTGCCCGGCCCAGATGACGTTGGCCGAGCTTGTTCACGAGGCGCCGTACCTCGTTGCCGGCATAGCCCAGCACATCGCGCGCCACCCGAGCCGGGTGCCACGAGGCTGAGTAGCCGCTCGTGGTCGGCAGGGCAGCGGCCTGCGGGGACAGCTCATGGATCAGGCGCCGGTGCTGCCCCTCCATCACCCGGGTCCACGGCGACAGGGCAGCAGCCGCCATCGCCACCTCTCGGTCCATGAGTGGCGCCACGACGTTGATGCCCAGATTGACATAGGTGCTGAAATGGCCGCCGAAGAACTCGGGCAGACGGAAGCCGTGGAACACGCGATCACAGGTCTCGTGGGCGGTTGGGCCGCGGAATGACTGGAGGTTGGCGATGATGCCCGTCCGACAGTCGCGCACCCACTGCTGGGCAGCCGGGGTGAGCTGCGCGTCCGACAACGGCATCGGGGCGATACGAAGATCGTACAGGCGCTCCAGGGAAGCGACACGGCGGCCATAGAACGGCAGCTCGTGGTGAAAGTAGAAATCCTTCAGCAGCTCGCCACCGCCACCATGTGCCACGACGGTAATCCCGCGCGCACGGCGGGCGTGGGTCGCTTGCCAGTCGCGGTGAATCTTGGCGACGTCGACCAGACCATCGGATTCGACGAGCAGTTTCGCCATTTCCTGGCCGAGCCGGTCCAGATTCTGTCGGTGCACATGCAGCGGCAGCCGAAACACCTCGGCCACCCGCACGGCCAGCGCGGCATCGACGGATACCGGCTCGCCCGTCATCGCCGCTTCGTCGCCCATCCCTCGCGTGCGCAGCAGCGCGGCCACGAGTCGCGAGTCGAAGCCACCGGTCAGATCGATGCTTAGCCGTTCGTGGACCAGCGAAAGCGCCAGATCCTCGGCGTGATCGGCAAGCACCACCGCGAACGGACGATCCATGTCGGGAGCCGGGAAACGCTTGGGCTCGATGTCGATGCTGGTGCGCGCACGGGTGGCGCGGAGCCGCACTATCTCGTGGCCGCGCAGACGGTGAATGCCGGGCAACAGCGTCCGCGGTGCGTAGACACAGCCATGGAGCAGGAATTCGACCAGCCGGTCGGTCGCGATGTCGGCAGCCTTAGCGCCACGTGCGGCCGCCATCTCGAGAAAGCTGCTCGTCAGCCGGCCGAAGTCATCAAAAAATAATCGATACAGACCGGCATTATCGACGGATGCATACCATACGTCATCATGCTTATCCCATACGACAAGACCGAATACACCCTTCAGGCGATGACAAATCGCAGCCAGCGGCCGGTCTGCAAGTCGGCGCGCAAGCACCGCCACGGAAGTTGTCCCGGCGGCAAGTGACGATAAATATAGATGTCCCTTCCACCATATCGAAAAACGATTGTTCTCATATAAATTGAATCCATTTGAATTCAGGCGATGCGCATCAATGTGCACTTCGCGTCTCCTCATCTTCCAAATTGACGAGCGCCACGATCCCCACTTTCGCGGCTAATCCAGGAACAATATTTCGTCAATATCGGAGCCTTATCATGATACGTACGGCTGGAGTGCTTCCTTCCCGCCCGCGCCCCCAAGGCGGCGAATAGGTATTTCATAGGCACCTCGGTACGATGACGCCGTCTGCACAGCGGCTGTCACGGGGCAGCGGTCACGGCATGCCGAAGCAATAACTGACGGCGCCTGCAGCTCGAGCGGGGCCACACGCTCAAGGCAGATATCGGTCATGATTATGAACGTGAAGGTTCTACTGCCGGATTGCCCCAGGCAGCTCTGCGGGCTCACCCCGCTGCGGCTCTACGCCGTGCAGCACGACGATTGGAGGCAGACGCGCGCGTCACTTGGACTGGGCCTGGGCCGTGATGCCTGCGGTACCGGCAGGCGCAACCGTCACCCGTTCAGCCCGACGCGGACAACGACCTCGTCAGCCGGCGGCGCAGACGCTCGGCCAGCACCGGCAGGCGGTCGGTGTCGAGCATGCCCAGATGGTCGCCCGGCAGCATCTCGACCGCCAAGGACCCCGTGACGAATGCGGACCAGCCTAGGGCCGGGTCCTCGAGAGCACGACCGCTCTCGTAGGTGAGATACTCCTCGGGAAAGCCGCCCTCGGTGCGGAACAAGGTCAGCGGGCCGTCGTAGCTGCCGGGACGGTAGGTGGCCATGGCACGGAAATTGGCCTTGAACACGGCGAGCACGCCCGCCACGGCCACCTCCAGGTCGAGGAGGCCACCGCTTGTCAGAGCCTCCATGGTGGCGGCAAGCTGCTCCGCCGGCTCGCGGTTGCGCATGGTCTCCAACGGGACCGGCAGCCGGTCACCGTAAAGCGCGTAGAGGGCACGGACGATCGAGCCCTGAGCCACCCGGTCGTTCTGGAAGTCGTCGAGGCTGCTCTCGGTGACGACCGTGTCGAGCAGACCGAGAAACCCGACCTCCTCGCCCTGGAAGCGGAGCTGACGGGCTGCCTCGAAGGCGACGGTCCCGCCGAACGAGTGGCCGAGCAGCAGATAGGGCCCGTGCGGCTGGCGGCTGCGCATGGCGCCGACCAGATAGGCCGCCTGGGCCTCGATCCGGTCCAGAGGCCGCTCGCTGCCGAAGAAGCCCGGCAACTGCAGCGCGGCCAGAGTGACAGTCGGGGCCAGCACCCTGGCCAATGGCTGCAGATAATAGGGCATCGCCACCACGCCCGGGACGGTGAACAGGATGGGTGAGCCAGCAGCTTCGGTCAGCATGACCAGCGATGGCGACCGCTCCTCCGGCACCTCCAGGGCGGCGACGAGACCACGCACGGTGGGATCCGCGAACAGGGCCGACATGTCCGGCGCCCGACCGAGCCTTTCCTTCAGCCGGCGCTGGATCATCACGAGCTTCAGGGAATCGGCGCCCAGGTCGAAGAAGGACTGCGCCGGCGTGGGTGCCCCGGTGCCGAGGACCTCGCCCACCAGGTCGGCGATCCGCTGCTCGGCCGGTGTCGCCGGACGGTCTGTGGCGACGGGTGTTCGGGCCTGCATGGCGAACGCGCCCAGGGTGGAGCGATCGACCTTGCCGTTGCTGGTCAGGGGGAGCCGGTCGAGGCGGTGGACGAAGCGCGGGACCATGTAGTCGGGCAGGCGCTGGCCGAGGAACTGGCGCAGCTCCGTGTCGATGTCGCCCGTGGCGGCAGCGGGTACGGCCTGTGTCCTCGGTGCGGTCGAGGCCAGGATCACATCGAGGCCCAGCCGCTCGCCGATGCTGCCGGCCACAAGCGGAATCTCGACCCGGCTGAAGCCGGCCTCCCCAAGCGCCGCCCGCCATGCAGCACGGTCCAAAAGCGGATGTTGCGACCGGCGGTCGAGGTCGGTGAAGGAATCGAAACCCGACTGCAGGCCCATGCTGAGGTCGTACCACGGCAGGAACCGCGTCTCCTCGACCACAAGCAGCAGGCCGCCCGGTCGGAGGCGTCGACGAATGGACGCCAGCGCCACGGCGATATCCGGCACGGCGTGCAGCACGCTGCTGGCGATGACGACGTCGAAGATCTGCGCCTCGGGCTCGACGGGCGCGGTCAGATCGAGCCGGGCCAGATCCAGCCAGGGGGGCGTGCCGAGCCGGCGCTCGGCCAGGTGAAGGAAATGCTGGCTGACGTCGGTGAAGCAGTAGCGAACGCGGTCGAGCGGGAGCTGTGGCAGCAGGGCCGCCAGCGTCGTGCCCAGGCCGGCACCCACCTCGAGGATCGCCAGCGGTCGTGTCGCGGCCATGCTTGCGATGGTCCGCCCGAGCACGTCATAAGGTACCTGAAACAGCTTGGCGTAAACCTCGGGCGTGCCCGCATCGAGATAGAGGTCGGCAGCGTGCCTGCGACCGGTCAGGATGTCCGGCAGCTCCACGGTCAGGCGGCGCAGGAGGTCGAGGTCCGCCGGCCCGAAGCCGAAACGGTCGAAGGCGGCGAAGTTCCGCAACAGGTCCTCGCCGTCGGCCACGCGGCCGTACCGCCGCACCAGCTCCAGGGCGCGACCGAGCCAGCGCCGGTAAGCCGGGGCGACCCCGCAACGGTCGATCACCGCGTCGATGCGCGGGAGGCCGTCTGGCTCGATCGGGATGGCGCCGGCAAAGGCAGCCAGACGCTCGAGCGCCGTGGCTGCGGTGAACGCCATGAAGCGCGTCAACCGTTCCGTGGCCGCGTCGAACAGCGGCGGCTCGATCGGGCTGGCGGTGGCGATAGTGGCTGCTGCCGCCGTGGCCGCCGCCACCGGCCACAGGTCGACGGAAGCGTCGTCGACCGGATCCCTGGTGACGACGAAGGCGTGGAGAGTTTTGAGGTTGGGCTGGTTGGGGGCTGGGAGGGCTGTGGCGACGGCGTTGAGGACGTCGGGGTGGTCGAGCAGGTGGGCCTCGATCTCGCCGAGCTCGATGCGGTGGCCCTGGATCTTGACCTGGAAATCCTCGCGGCCGAGGAACTCGAGCAGCTGGCCCGGGCGGAAGCGGCCGAGATCGCCGGTGCGGTAGCGGCGCTCGCCGGTCAGGGGATCGGTGCGGAAGCGCTCGGCGGTGCGCGAGGGATCGCCCCAGTAGCCGCGCGCCAGGCCGATCCCGCCGATCTCGATCTCGCCCACCACCCAGTCCGGGCAGGGCTCGAGCCTCTGGTTGACCACGTGCATGCTCTGGTTGGCGAGAGCCCGGCCGTAGGGTACCGACGGCCAGCCCGGCTCGGGGGTGCCGATCGTGTGCGCCAGCGACCAGATCGCGGCCTCGGTGGCCCCGCCCAGCGCCACCAGCTCGGCTTCGGGGGCGAGCGCCCGCAGCCGCGGCACCAGCTCCAGCGGCACCCAGTCGCCCGAGAGCAGGAACAGCCGCGGCGGCGCCGCCCCCGCCAGCCCGTGCTCGGCCAGCATCGCCGCCAGCGCCGGCACCGTGTTCCAGATCGTGACCCCGTGCCGGCCGACGAGCCGGGCCCAGGCCGCGGGATCGCGCCGCTCGCCCTCGGCCGGCAGCACCACCGCCCCGCCCGCGGCGAGCAGCCCGAACAGGTCCCACACCGAGAGGTCGAAATTGAGCGCCGACAGGCCCAGCACCCGGTCCGTGGCGGCGACCCGCCAGCGCCGGTTGACCTCGAGCACGGTGTTCAGCGCCGCCGCGTGCTCGACCATCACCCCCTTCGGCCGGCCGGTCGAGCCCGAGGTGAAGATCACGTAGGCGAGGCTCGCCGGGTCGACCACGGGCAGTGACCCGCTCGCGCCGTCCGCGGCCGCCGCGGCCAGCAGTGCCGGCCAGTCC
>JAPJRA010000143.1 GCA_030824835.1 Geminicoccaceae bacterium
CGCAGGCGACGGGGACGCCACGGCTGCGGCACAGATCGAGCACCAGCCTCTCCCGCGCCGCCAGGCCCGCGTCCGACAAGGCGAGCCTGCCCAGCCGGTCGTCGCGGTGGGGATCGACGCCGGCATTGTAGAAGACCAGATCGGGGCGGATGCGGTCGAGCAAGGGCGGTAACAGGCCGTCGACCACGGCAAGGTACTCGTCGTCCCCGATTCCCGGGTCCAAGCTCACGTCGACGTCGCTCTGCTGCTTGCGGACGGGGTAGTTGGCGCGGCAGTGGACCGAGAGCGTGTGCACGCGCCGATCGTCGGCCAGGATGGCAGCCGTGCCGTCGCCCTGATGAACGTCGAGGTCGACGACCATCGCCTGCGCGATCAGACCCTCGGCGAGCAGCAGCCGAGCCGCGACCGCGACGTCGTTGAACACGCAGAAGCCGGCACCATGGCCCTCGAAGGCATGATGGCTGCCGCCGGCGGTATTGCAGGCGATGCCATGCTCCAGGGCCAGGCGGGCAGTCAGCACCGTGCCGGCGACGGCGCACCGGCTGCGCAAGGCCAGGGTTGGGGACAGCGGCAGGCCGAGCCGCCGGATCGCCGCCGCATCGAGGCGCTGCTCGAGCACGCCGGCGACGTAGCTCGGCGCATGGGCGAGCTCGAGCCATGGCCGCGGAGCGGGCTCGGGCACGAACTCCTGGATCGGCTGAAGAAGACCGGTCTCACGCAGGCAGGCGAGCAGTCGCGCGAACTTCGGCATGGGGAACCGATGTGACGCCGGCAACGGGGTGACATAGGCGGGATGATGAACCACCGGCACGCGCATGAAGGGGAGTTCCCGCTCGTTGTGCCGCCATGAGCTAGGCCGCCATGGTCCGGGCGGCAAGCCGGCACCCGCGCGCAAGACCCTTGCATTCTCCTTTAATGTAATACTAAATTCAGAATAATCGCCTTTTGGTTGATAGCGGTGCCGGGCAGCCGCATGAGGAGGCAGGCATATGGCCAACCCTTTGTTCTGGTCGGACCGTCGTGTCCTGGTGACCGGGCACACGGGCTTCAAGGGCACTTGGCTGGCCACCTGGCTGGCCGAGTTGGGTGCCCGCGTGACCGGCATCGGACGGCAGCCGGCGACCGAGCCGTCACTGTTCGCCTGCAGTGATCTTGCCGATCGAATCGACAGCCGGATCGCCGATGTCCGCTCCCGCGAGCATCTGGCCCGTCTGCTGAACCAGACCCAACCCGAAATCATCTTCCATCTGGCGGCCCAGCCACTGGTCATGCAGAGCCTGCGCGACCCGGTGGCGACCTTCCAGAGCAATATCCTGGGCGTCGTCAATCTGCTCGATGCCGCTCGCCACCTGCAATCACTGCGCTCGATCGTCGTGGTCACGAGCGACAAATGCTACTTGCGGCCTGACCGGCGCTGCATCGAGGGTGATCCGCTCGGCGGACACGATCCCTACAGTGCCAGCAAGGCGTGCGCGGAGATCGTGACCGAAGCCTATCGGTGCTGCTTCTTCCCATCGGACGGCCATGTCGGTCTGGCCACCGCCCGCGCCGGCAACGTGATCGGCGGCGGCGACTTCTCGCCCGGGCGTCTCCTGCCCGATCTGATTCGGGCCTACACCGCAGGCGAGCCGGCCTATCTTCGGCATCCCGGGGGCGTACGGCCGTGGCAGCATGTGCTGGATGCCCTCGCCGGCTATCTGCTGCTGGCCGAGCGTCTGGCCGCAAACCCCGCCTCGTTCTCGACCGCGTGGAATTTCGGCCCGGCGCAGGATTCGTGCTGGACCGCGGCGCAGGTCGCGGATTTGGCGGCGGAACGGTACGGCGCGGGCGAATGGCGTGCTGCAGCCAGCGACCTCACAATCGAGGTACCGACGCTGCTGCTGGCCTCGGGCCAGGCGCAGCGGTGGCTTGGCTGGTATCCCCGTCTGGCGACCGAGGATGCGGTGGCCTGGTCCGTCGACGGCTACCGGTCCCTGCTCAAGCACGGCAACACGCACTGGCTCACCGCGCAGATCCATGCCTTCGAGACCCAGACGCCGGGCCGTGTCGGTGAGGGGATGGCCTTGCCGGCGCGGGCTGAGCTCGTCCATGTCTACGCTTGAGCCCGCCGACATCCCCATCTTCATGCTCTGCGGCGGGCTGGGCTCGCGGCTGGGCGACAGTGCCGCGATGCGGCCCAAGCCGATGCTCGACATCGGCGAGAAGCCCATGCTCGTGCACATCATGTCCTGCTACAGCCGCTTCGGCTTTCGCCGCTTCGTGCTGTGTACCGGCCACCGCAGCGAGGTCATCAGCGGCTACTTCGCGAACTTCGCGGCGCTCAACAGCGACTACACCGTCGACTTGGCCGGCAGGACGATCAACTACCACCAGAGCGAGCATCTGCCCGCTTGGGAAGTAACGGTGGCATTCACGGGCCTCGCCACCATGACCGGGGCGAGGCTCGCGCGCGCGGCCGGCCGCTATCTGGCCGATGCGCCGCATTTCGGCGTCACCTACGGCGACGGGCTGACCGACGCCGATCTCGGGGCGGAACTTCGGTTCCATCTCGGCCACGACCGGCTCGGCACCGTTCTGGGCGTCCAGCCACCCTCGCAGTTCGGCCGGCTGGCACTGCAGGAGGATGGCAGCGTCAGCTTCACGGAGAAGCCGCGCGCCACCGGCGACGTGGTCAGTGGCGGCTTTTTCTTCTTCCGCCGCGGGTTCCTCGACTATCTCTCGACAGATCAGGACTGCGTGCTCGAGCAACAGCCGCTTCAACGCCTGACCGCGGATGGCCAGCTTCAGGTCTATCGCCACGGTGGGTTCTGGTCGTGCGTCGACACGCTGCGCGACCGCGAGGAGGTGCAGGGCTTGTGGGAGACCGGCGCCGCCCCGTGGAAGGGATGAGCGCATGCGCCTGATCTCTCGGCCGCTGCCGGGCATGCTCGTGCTCGAGGCCGAGGCCCATGCCGACGAGCGTGGCTCGTTCGCCCGTTGCTTCTGTCGCACGGAGCTCGAGGCGCTGGGCCTGACACCTGATATCGCCCAGGCGAACCTATCGTTCTCCGACAAAGCCGGCACGCTGCGCGGCCTGCACTACCAGGTCGGCCCGAGCGCCGAGACGAAGATCGTCATGTGCCTTCAAGGCATGCTGCATGATGTCGTCCTCGATCTGCGGCTCGACTCGCCGAGCTATGGGCGCCACGCCACGGTCGAGCTCTCACCGCATAACCGGCGGGTGATCGTTGTGCCCCAAGGCTGCGCGCATGGATTCCTCACCGGCTCAGACGCCACACTTGTCCTCTACCTGGTGACCGCAGCCTACGACCCCGTTCGTGAGCGCATCGTTCGATGGGACGACCCGAGCTTCGCGGTCGCCTGGCCCACCGCCCCACGCGTCATCTCGGCCCGGGACGCGCATCATCCGGATTTCGATCCGGCCCAGCATCTTGCTGCCCGACCACGGGTAATAGGATAGATTTCAGGTTGAAATCTACTTATGGTTGATAGATTATGACAAGCTAATAGGCGTCGGGCGGACGATGAAACATGGTGGAGCACAGGAAAATGGCGGCGCAGGCACGACAGCGCAGAGCGAGGCCGCGGATTGGGGTCGTGATCGTCACCCATCAAGCGCGCCAGCATCTTGCGCACTGCCTGCCGCCTCTACTCCGCTCACCGCTACGTCCCCGTATCCTCGTCGTGAACTCGTCGTCCAACGACGGCACCGTCGAGCTGGCGCGGGAGATGGGCGTCGAGACACTCACCGTCGCACGACAGACCTTCAACCATGGGCTGACACGCGAGATGGCGCGCAACCGCGTCGGTACCGAGTTCGTCGTGATGCTGTCGCCGGACGCCTATCCGCAGCATGACGACTTCATCGAGCGGCTGACCGCCCCCCTGCTCCAGGGCAAGGCGGCGGTCGCCTATGGTCGTCAGATCGCCGGGCAGGGTGCGGGATTGCTGGAGCGCGTCGGCCGGGACTTCAACTATCCGAGCGAAAGTCATGTGCGCAGTAGGGACGACGCTGCGCGCTTCGGCAGCTACCTCCACTTTTGCTCCAATGCCTGCGCGGCGTGGTCCAACCGGGCACTGGATACGGTGGGCGGCTTCAAGCCGACCTTGGTTTCTGAGGAGACGATCGCCGTCGCCGAGTTGCTGGCCCGAGGCGAGCGGGTCGCCTACGTCGCCGAGGCGGTCGTCGAGCATACCCACCGCTACAACCTCGCCGGCGCCTTCCGTCGCCAGTTCGATATTGGCTACAGCCGACGTCTCTATGACTGGCTGCTGCTCGTCGGTGAGGGCGACCAGATCCGCGGACGCCGGTTAGCGGCTTGCCTCGTGCGCGAGGCATGGCACGACGCGCCGGCCCAACTGCCGCGCATCCTGGTCCAGCTCGCCGCGAGCTGGCTCGGCTATCGCGCCGGGCTGGTCGGCCACCGGCTGCCGCTCGCCACGGCTCAGCGACTGAGCGGCCAAGAATTCTTCTGGACCTCCGACGTCATCCTCGAAGGCGGCGCGACCCTGGCACCGGTTTAGTGGGGCAACCATGCGGCTGGCATTCGTCACCAACAACCGATTCCCACCCCGCGAGGGCATCGGCCGCCACGTCCTCGAGGTCGCGACCAGACTGCAGGCCCGCGGACACGGCGTAATCATCCTCGCCCGAGGCGCTGCGTTCGAGCCTTGGGTCGAGACTGTCGTCGACGGCGTGCGCGTGCTCAACTTTCCGCACTACCCGCTGCGGCCATTTCATCAGGTGCTGGACGGGGCGGAACTCTCGAGGTGGCTTCGCGACGGGGCCGGCGGGGCCGATCTGCTACACGTTCACTTACCGCTTCTGCCACCTTTGCTGACGTCACTGCCATTGGTCGTCACCTTTCATTCACCAATGCTGCACGATACCAGGGCGATTTCCGAGCCGGGACTGCGCCCGGCGCTGATCAAGGTCAATGCGCGCCTCTTCAGCCGCCGCTACGAGCAATCCTATCTCGACCGAGCCACCACCGTGATCACGGTATCGGAAGCGGTACGCGTGCAGCTCGAGGTGTCGTATCGGACGCGCGGCCGGCGTCCGATCATCGTGCCGAACGGGGTCGACACCAATTTCTTCAATATGGCGTCGGCCGCCAATCGCGGTCGGAATATTCTTTATGTCGGCCGTCTGAGCTACCGTAAGGGCCTGCTGCGACTGCTGGAAGCATTTGCCCGCCTGCCACGACGGACAGGGCTGGAACTCACCTTGGTCGGCGAAGGACCGCTCGAATCTGCGCTGCACCGGCGCGCGGTCGCGCTGGGCATCGGCGGTCAGGTCCGGTTCGCGGGCTTTCTCGATCGTGCAGGCGTGCGCGCTGCGCTCCAGACTGCCGGCTGCTTCGTCAACCCCGCCGACTACGAATCTGGTCCGCTGACCCTGCTGGAGGCCATGGCGTGCGGCACCCCGGTCGTGAGCACGGTTACCGGCCTTGCGGCCGAGATGGGACCGCGGCCACCACTGCGGCTGAGCGGCCTGGAACCGGCGGACCTGGCCGCCGCTCTCCATGACACTCTGGCCGACACCGAGGCCGCGGCAGCCAGGGCCAGCGACGCGCGCGCCCTGGTCGTGAGCAGATTTGGCTGGGATCGGGTCGTCGACCAGTTGGAGGCAATTTACGGGTGCAGGCAGGAGCGTGCCGCATGATCCAGCCTCAACCGGCCCCCCGTCCGGTCCGACGCTTTGCCATCCTGTGCCCGGGATTCAAGGCCGAGCGAATCAGACGGCAGCCATGGCACACGGCCGATGGCCTCGCCCGCGGCCTGGCGGCGCACGGACATGAGGTGCGCCTGTACACGGATGGCGATGGGGCCTGGTCGGCCGGACAATATGCCGTCGAAGCGCTGCCGGCGCTGTTCATCGGTGGAAACCCCAGTAAGGACCTGCGGGAGGCGCTGGCCACTACCCCCATGGACCAGGTGTTTCTCCTGACCGGCGCGATGCAACTCGCTCGGCTGCGACCGCTCCGGCTGGGCGCTCCGGTGACGCTGGTCATGGGGAGCCCGCGCCTGCATCTGAGCGAGGTGTTCCGGATGGGGATCGCCCATCTCTGGCACGAGCGCGCCCTGCTCACCCTGCCGCTGCTCAATGCGCTCCTGCCCGGGGCCTTATTGCGAGGCGGATACCGCCGCTCGGGTGCCACCGACATCGTCTATCTCAGCAGCACCGCACGCGAGCGCTTCACCTCATTGGGATTGGCGCCAGGGCGGCTACTGCTGCCGCAGATTGATGCCTCGTCATTGTTGCCGCCCGCGCCCGACGGTATCTTTCGCGTCGGTTTTTTCGGCCCCCCACTTGCCACGCGGGGCGCTGATCTTGCACTGGACGCGTTCGAACAGGCAGTGGCGCGGGGCCTGGATGGCCGTCTGCAACTGCTGCTCCGCCCCGACAGCGGCACCTCCAGCATCGGCCGCTTTCTGGCCCGAATCGACCAGAGCCCGCAGCGCCATCGGATCGATTGCAAAGTCGGGATGTTGCGCCCGCAGGCCCTGCGTCAGCAGCTGGCCCGCTGTCACGCCTTTCTGCTCCCGTTCCGGCTGACGATCGCCGAGGTGCCGCTGGTGATTATCGAGGCCGGACTTTCCGGCCGCCCGACCATCGTGCTGGAGGCGCCGGGTGTCGACGAAATGGCGCGTCAGTTCGGCGGGCTCGTCGCGGCCTCCCCGGCAACCTTGCCCGACGCTCTCCTGGCCGCAGCAGCACGACCGCCGTCGCCACCCCGGGACGCGCGCGCCTGGACCGACTGGCCGCGGGCCGTCGCGCCCTTGCTGGAATCTGATACCGCCGGTCTCGCCAAGTACCGAATGGTGGCACTGACGGGTACGGACGGCGCCGGCAAGACATACCTGCTGCAGGGACTGCAGCGGCGCATGGATGCGGCGGGTATCCCGCATCGGCACGTCTGGACCCGCTTTCGCAACTACCTCTCCAAGCCCCTGCTCGCGGCCACACGCCTTAGCGGGCACAACCGCAAGGAAGAATTCGGGAGCGGGTCGATTGGCTACCATGAGTTTACCGGCCGATCCTGGCTGGCATGGCCGTTCCTATGCCTGCAGGTGCTCGACAATCTGATCGACATTTGGTGGCGTTACCATCGGTCGGCCGACCGGCGCGTCGTGGTGGCCGATCGCTGCATCTACGATACGCTCGTCGATCTGGCGATCGACACCGGGCTCGACGATGTGGTGTTCGGGCCGCTCGGCCACCGCTTGGTCGACCTGCTGCCTGCACCGCGGCTGGTGGCCGTGCTCAACCGCCCGGTCGCCGCCATCCGCAACCACCGGCCAGACGTGCTTCTCGACCGCAATTTCGCGCGCCGTCGAGCACTCTACCAACGGTTGGCGCACGAGTTCGGCCTGCCCGTGCTGGAGAACGACGGCCCCGCCGACACCGTGCTCGACCGCCTGGAACGGCTCGGCGCCGGCGCCCTGCCATGATCTACATCTTCTATCACAACGATCCGCTGGCGCAGGACCTGGGCGGCGGTGCGGAGCATTTTCGCTGCCTGCATCGCGCACTGGGCAAGTCCGAGCTGCCCTTCCGCCTCGTGGCCGCCCGCCTGCAGGACGAGCATGCGGCCCCTGAGATCATCTATATTTCGCGTGGTTCCAACTTCCTGCGCTTTTACCTCGCACTCTGGCGCTGGTTCTGGCACCGCCGGAGCGAGTTCGGGCATGATGACGTGTTCCATTTCCACCGGAACTATGCCGCTTGGCCCAAGCTGCTCCTGGCGCCGCGCTTGGGGCGCGTCATCGTCAGCTACCACAATGTCACGGGACGCGTGCTGGAAGGCTGGCTGGGCGGCCTCGCAGCCCCGGTCAGGCGAGTCATGCTGGCCTTCGAGCGCCGGGTCGTGGCC
>JAPJRA010000144.1:0-596 GCA_030824835.1 Geminicoccaceae bacterium
TATAGATTTGGTTGCGGGGGCAGGATTTGAACCTGCGGCCTTCAGGTTATGAGCCAAGCCAGCCGCGGTTACGATAACGCATGCTAATCAATGACTTACGCGACAAGCCTTTGATCGGGCGCGATTTCAGTTCCTGCAACCATCAGCATTCGCGCGGCTTCACCGACAAACTCAGGCAAAAACCTGTGTTCGCGGGTTGATGTGGCGTTGATGTAGCCTGTCCTCGAATTCCATCGGCTGTAATCGGGCTCCGGAAGCACCAAGGGGTGCGTACCGCGCCCGAACCACGGGTCGGCCCTAGACAGCTTGGGCCCGCCAAACCGCCAAGACAGCATCTACATCCAAATCCGACGGTTGAGCTTCCCAAGCTTGCCTGAATGACGCGTCGTCGCTCTGTGGCTGTGGATCTGGACGTGCGATCCTGATCCTAGTCGGCATCATAACTGAGTCTCCCAGTAGGATTGCCTCGCCGCGCCGTAGCGTCGAGAACATTGACGTGATGCCGCGTACCGAATCGGGAAGAAGATTTCGGACATAGGACTGGTCGTCAGGATTGGATATCCGCAGACATAGAAAGCTGCCGCACTGAGATAGAA
>JAPJRA010000144.1:606-7857 GCA_030824835.1 Geminicoccaceae bacterium
TGGTCGCTGACTGATCACCGTCAGACTGATGCCGTACTTGCGGCCCTCCTTGGCGATCCGTTCGGCCGACTTGCGCGCCGCCTCGCACGAGGGGTCTCCGTCCGACAGGTAAATGTGCGCCTCGTCAGCGAAGACAGCGATCGGGTAGCGGTCACCCTTTAGACGGCGATGCCAATAGGCGAAGTCGAACAGGCATCGCTGGATCAGTGAGATCACTGACGATCGGACATCGAATGGCGTCGAACTCAGGTCAATCACGACGATTTTTCGGCGGTCGCCCGCCTTCTCACCGAGCAGGCGCCGGAACAGATCCGACATCGAGGCCGAGGACGTGTACGTTGTGGGCTTGAAGATCAGGTCGTAGCGCTGATCGTTCATTCGCGAGTCCAGCCGCATCAACAGCCGGGTGAACTGGCCATGCAACGGACCGTTGACCGGCTTGCCTGACGAACCGATGGGACGCTCGGTATCGAGACGACGGAACTCGTCGACGATCCGGTGCAGATCAAAGTGGACTGGCGTGTCGATGGTGATCTTAGGGATGCCAAGTGCCTGGTTCGCTGGTTCGTCCTGCTTGGCTGCCTGCAGCAGCTCCTTGAACTTCGCTATCTGGTTGGGCGCGGCGGACTCTGCCCGATCGACCATCAGACCGAGCAGCTCCTCGGAGTTCATCAGCCAGTAAGGAAGCTCCAGATCGGTGGCGGCGATCACCTCCGCGTCATTGCCGAACGCGCCGCCATACTCGCCGTGGAGATCGAAGAGGACGACGGTCGCCTGCGGAAGCGAACAGATCCGCTGAATGATCGACGCCACCGTCCAGGACTTGCCGCCGCCCGTTTGTCCGAGCACAGCTGCATGACGTGTCAGGAACGCGTCGAGGTTGATCTTCGCCTCCTGTCCAGGAATCAGCGATAATCGACCCAGCGAGAAGTCACCCTCGGCATAGCCCGCGTAGATCTGGTCGATCATCCTATCGTCGACAGCGAACACTGGCGCGTTGACCGTCGGCAGCACGTCGGTCCCTCGCTCAAAGACACCCGCTGCGTCAACTGTCCCGACCGGCACAGTGGCCAGGCTTCGCGACACGCGGTCGATTAGCGCAAGGTCTGCGCCCGCCGCTTGGCGCACCTCGGGAGCCGCGATCCGCTCCTCCCTCATCTCGATCCCCGTCACCATGCACAGCAGGTAGCCGGCGGGAAGCGACACCAAGACGAAGGTGCCGGGCTGACCTATGAGTAGCGGCACTGGCCCATCGGGGGACGGCATGTCGACTGTCATGCTGGCTGGAACTCCGGCAGAGCCATCTTCGACCGCGTCGAGCAGCGACACAAACACCTGGTCGCCACTGACCGCGATCACCTTGCCAATCCGATAATCAGCCATCCCAGTCCCCTCAGAATAGTTCCACGAACCGGCTGAACTTCCAGCAGTCGGTCCCATCGTCGTGCATTACGCCCTTGGAGACGCCATGATCTCTGAAGCCGGCGTTGAAGGCCCCCAGTGTCTTCAATTGCTTCATGCCCTCGGTCTCCTGCTCGCAGAGCGCGAACAGTCTAATTCGACCGGCACCGACAGCCGGGTGCAAGAGATTATCATTGATATGATCATCGCCGAAGCTGAACCCACAACTGACGAGATACTTGCAGTCGCCTCCCAACGCGACCCGCGCCGCCGTGAATAAGGCATCATGGGGAGCGTGCAGCGTATCCATGACCTTCCGTCGGCGGGGAAGGATCATCACCCGCCGGTCTGCTGCGGCAATGGCATCGGGATGCCGCTCGAAGAAGCGCCCATCTCGGGCGACCCACGACACGGAGCCATGCAGCTTGATTAGACGGACGGTCAGGACCGGGTGCTCGGCAAAGCTTGTCCGGGCCCGCATGCCGCATGAGAGGCTGAATCGCTGCGGATCAAAGAAACGCTCGACCGCCCCGATGAAGCCCGTCTCGATGACCACCTCGGTCTCCGAACCCGCCAGTTCGAACAGCAGATCGTAGTTGGTGGTGAAGATGTACACGCACGCCGCACGTCCATAGGCCCGCCTCTTCAGCGCCTCCAAGAAAGCCACATGTCGATCGAGGACCGGCGAAGCCACGCCCAGAATCACCTCGGTGATGAGCTCGCGCAGCCTTGCCTCCAATGCAAAGACGCGTGGCTGCTGGGTCGAGATCCCGTGGGAGATCACGTGGTCGGCGATCACCTCGACATTCGGCGCACCCGCAGCTCCGTCGTAGGTCAGCCCGACAGCCGCGAGCACGTCGTCGAGCGCACTACGATCCGAAGCACCCAACGCCCCCACGACTTGGCGCGTGAGCCCCGGCATCATCGGATAACCCGCCTCGACCGACGTTCCGGCCCCGAAAAGGAAGCCGGTGGTCGATAGTCCACCTGTTTTCAAGTTGGGCAGCAGACCATCTAGCTGCACTGCATTCCCCCTTAATCTTTTACGCAACCCTATACATGCAGGGCGCGGTCGCCACCACCATCGGTCCTAGCTCCCTCGAGCGGTTTTCCGGATCCCTGGTTCGAGCACCGCCTGATCCGATCGGCACATGGGAGCGGTCGTTCCGCCAACGCGGCACTTTGCTGCTGGGGGCTGTTCTCAGCTGATCCTGGACGCCGCGCAAAGTGCTGTCGCGACCGGGCCTGCGACATTCAGGATCATTCCTTTCCCCTCGACAGCGGCAGACTAAACCATCGCGCGAGCAAGAGTGCTCTGCAACACGCACGAGGTGTGTCGGTCATCGGCGCGTGTGAACCTCCACTCCCGGCCGACCTGCAGAAGCAGGAACCGGCTCGGGGCACAAGCAACGGATCATCATGAAGCTGCCACCACGCGAATACTATACCGTCCACGAGGCCGCCGCTCGATGGGGTTGCACCCTCGCTGACATCGGCGGCTGGTCGGCGAAGGGGCGGTTCGACATCATCACCGGCATCCCGCCCACGGTCTGCGGTAGCGAGACCATCGCCGGCGAGGTTGTGGTGGCAGCCTTCGACATGTTGCCGATGTTCCGTCGCTGCGGGAGCGGGCCTCAGACTGCGCTGATTCGCCGCGTCCGCCCGGTCGGCTCCCCGGACTGGTTGCTGGTCACCGACCCCGCCTCTGGTGTCGAGGTCTGGATCGCCGACCTGATGATCGCGGGCTCCGAGGTCTCGAAGTTCGAGGTAGACCACGACCTGATGCGCCGGATCGCGGGTGGCACCGGCTCCATTTCACCCTACGATTGGGACGGCATGATGAACGCGCTGATCGTGCGCATCCATGAACACGGCCTTCCGGCCTCGCAGGCCGAGCTGATCCGCGACATGCAGGACTGGTTTGCCGACCAGTCCGACGGCGACGAAATTCCCGACGAACGCTCGATCCGGCGGCGCATCAGCGCCGTGTGGAAGACCCTGAGCCAGATGCAGAAGGCCGGATGAGGCTCAGACGGCTTTCCGTTCGCCGTCGCGGTCATGGACCAGAACAGGTCTTGGCCGCAACATGCCGGCGACGGCATCGACGCCCGCGCGCAGCGGTCCCTCCATCAGATGCGCATAACGCTGGGTGGTCTGCATCTGGCTGTGGCCGAGGAGCTTTCCGATCATCTCGAGCGAAGCTCCGCCGCTGACCAGCAGCGAGGCGAAGGTATGCCGCAGATCGTGGATCCGCACATCCCCGATCTGCACCTGCCGCTGCATGCCTCGCCAGAAACAGCGGATTTCCTTCACCGGCTCGCCCGGCACATCGCCCGGAAACAGCCACGGGCTGCCCCGAGGGACCAGCAACCGCCGCTGGCGCACGATCGCCGCCACGTCCTCGGAAATCGGCACCCGATGAATCTTGCGCTGCTTGGTGGTCGAGGCCGGCTTGGACCACAGGCAGTAATCGAGATCGAACTGCTCGAACCGGGCCTGCCGCACCTCGCCCACTCGCGCCCCGGTCAGCATGCAGAGGCGAATGATGCCGGCGGCGCGCTGATCCTCGGCGCTGTCCAGCGCCTTGGCCAGTCGGTCGATCTCGTCTTTCGACAGGAAGCGTTCGCGCGGGTTTTCAATCCGGCGATAGAAGCCGTTGGCCGGGTTGTCGTCGCGCCAGCCCCACTCCACGGCAAGGTTGAACATCTTGCGCAGGATTTCCCCTACGCGATTGGCCCGCACCGGCGTGGGCTTGGCGCCTTGCAGCTTGCGGGCGCGGTTGTTGGGCTTCTGCTTGTGCGGTCGGGCGCGGCCCTCGGCGATCATGGCCAGCAGCTTCTCGACATCCGCCTTGGTGATCTCGCTCACCAGCTTGCGGCCCCACTGCGGTGCGATCAGCTTCGGCAGCAGGGATTTCTGATCGGCGGCATTGCGCGGCGCCAGCCGCACCACGTGCTCGGCGATGTAGCGCTCGATCAGGTCGGAGATGCGAGGCGCCTCGCGGGTCAGGTCGCGGTCGGCCAGCGGATCGCCACCGCCATCGACGATACGGCGCAGCTCCTTGGCGCGTTCGCGCGCCGCCGTCACCGACCATTCCGGCCAGCGGGCGAAGGTCATGCGGCGCTGGCGCCCGGCGTAACGATAATCGAAGGTGAAGGCCCGTCCGCCACTGCGATAGATGCAGACGGCAAAGCCGCGGATGTCGGCGTCGAAGATCTGGTAATCGCGCCCCTCGCGCGGCACCGCGTCGCGCAGGATCTTTTCGGTCAGGCGGACGCGGGTGATTGTCATCGCATGCCTCCTCGCAGTCAGTCCATGAGGCGTCGATTCGCCGTGATCGCAAGGCAATCATGCCGCCCAAGGTGGCGGACAGGCAGTGACCGGCAGTGAGCGGGCAAAGGCCCTGCCACCCCATGTTTCATGGGGAATCCGGCATTCCACCCTGACCGCCTGACAGCGCCACCAAACCCCGCTTGCCGTGCCGTGCCCGCCTGAATGTCGGCGAGCCCCGGCGAATGATGCCGGCCGGGTGAAATCCGTCATGAAATCAAGGATCGGCAGGGTTCCGGCAAAGCCACTGCCGGTCATTGCCACCCTGCCGCCCCCGGCAACTCTGACATTCCGGAAGCCGCCGTACCGGGGCTGATTTTAGCGCTCCCAGGGGGCAGAATGCCTCCCCTGCCCCGCCTTCGGCCAGCTTCGCCGATTTCCGAGGTTCGCAGGGTTTGCAATCCATGCTGCAACGCAGCGAGACGTTCGCCCCAAATTGGAGAACCCCAGCAAAACATGGGGTGGCACCGGGGTGGCAGAGCCATTGCCGGTGACTGCCGGTCACTGCCTCCCTGCCACCCCCGGCGCTCTGTTCCTGCTGCTCCCCGTCAACCGCCCGCACCGGGCGACATTCGGGAGAACAGCAGATGCCATGCACCGACACCGCACCACCGCCTGCGCAAAGGGCGATGCAGAGATCGATTCTCGCCGGCTGGGTCAGCCGCGGCGATCTCGCTCGCGAGCTGGGCCTGACCGAAGACACCCTGCGCCGCTGGGAGGGCCGCCGTGTCGGCCCCTCCTGCGTGCGCGCCGGGCGCAAGGTCCTTTATCGGCGCTCCGCCATCGATGCCTGGCTCGAGGCGCAGGAGCTGCCGCATCCCACTTCGAGACCGCGGGGGCGGCGATGAGCGGCACGTTCAACCCGTGCACCCCCGGCCCCGTGGGCGATCGTGCCTGGCTAGCCGATCGCCTTTTCGAGGCCCGCGCCATCGTTGCCGATGTCGTCCATCATTCCGATCCCCTGCTTCGCCTCGCCTGCAAGGTGCTGATCCAGCATGGCCAGTGCCGGGACGAACGCGAGGACGCACGCCGGCTGCTGGTGATCCTCGACGCCCGACGTCCGGTGTGCAGCCAGCGGAGCGGTGCCGATGATGCGGAGGTGCGCCGATGACTCGGCCGATGAGGCGGCGCGGCACGCCCGAGGCCGATCTGCAGCGCGCGGTGGTCCAGGCCCTGCGCTTTGCCCTGCCCCGCAGCGCCATCATCCACCATTGCGCCAACGAGGTGACCGAGCCCGGACCGCGCGGTGCCAGGCGCCAGTCGATCCTGGTCGGCATGGGCGTGCATCCCGGCTTCGCCGATCTGATCGTGCTTTGCGATGGGCGTGTGCTGTTTCTCGAATCGAAGGCGCCCAATGGCCGCCTGCGCCCCGCGCAGGAGGCGTTTCGCGATGCGGTGCTGGCGCAGGGCTTTGGCTGGGCGCTCGTCCGCAGCCTCGACGACGCGCTGGGCGCGCTGGCCGAGCATGGATTTGCCTGCCGGATTGCCCGACCAAACGGGAGGCCGGCGCCATGAGCCACGCCGCCACCAATTGGGCGATCCAGCAGCGCGGACTGAAGCCCGCCACCAAAATCGTGCTCTGGCATCTTTGCGATCGCCACAATCCCGACTTCGGCTGCTTCCCGACACAGGCAAGGCTGGCCGACGATGCGGAAATGTCGGTCTCGGCCCTGAACGAGCATCTGGGCAGGCTTGAGGAAGTCGGCCTGTTGCGCCGCCTGCGCAGCCATGATCCCCGCACCCATCGCCGGCAAGCCACCCGCTATATCCTGGGGTTCGAGGCCGGGTTTACACAAGCGCCACCTCCGGAAAGCGGAGATGGCGAAACCGGAACGCAGGAAGAACATTCTGACGAGCCAACTCCGGAATCCGGACATGGAGCCATCTCCGGATTTGACGCCGAGCCATCTCCGGATTTTGCCCAAAGCCATCTCCGGAATCCGGAGACTAACCTTGTAAGAGAACCTTTAAGGAAACCAGTAAAGGAGGAGGAGGACGCGCAGGCGCGCGAGGCCGATTTCGATCGGTTCTTCGCGGAACTCCTCAGCGCGGTGGGCCTCGACCCCGACGCCGCCCTTCCCGCCTGGTGGCGGGGCTGGCCGGCCCGACTCCATGTCCGTCGCTGGATCGATGACCTCGGACTGCCCGAAGACCGCATCATCGAGACCGCGACCGCGACCCGGCGCGATCATCCCACACCGCCCGATGGGCCCAAGGCGCTGGACCGCGCCATGGAACGCGCCGCCCAGCGCGTCGCGCAGGCTGTCGCCGAGGGAAGCGGCCAGAAGACGGCGCGGCGGCGCAGACGCGATGTGGTTCCACGGCCCAGCACCGACGATCTGGCCGCCTTCTACGCCGAGCTGGTGAACTCCGACCGGTACCTGCCCGCCAACACGGTCAGCAACGCCATGCGTACCGCGATGCTGGCCCGGGGTCTGGTCACGGCCGAACGCATGCGGGCGCGAGGGGTGCGGTGAATGGCATGGTGTCACGTCCCCGGCACGGACTCTCCCTCTGCGC
>JAPJRA010000145.1 GCA_030824835.1 Geminicoccaceae bacterium
CGACTGGTTGCGGGTGGGGCAGGATTGGGGGGCGTTATGTCGTCTATGCCAGAAAACTTCCAGTCCGGAGTGACGGCGGGCCCGGGCCGGCTGCGGCTGTACGATTTCTGGAGCAGCTCCGCTGCCTACCGGGTGCGGATCGCGCTTCACCTCAAGGGCCTCGACCATGAGCGCATCGTCGTCAATCGGCTCAACGGCGTCGACGAGCCCGACTACCACGCCGTCAATGCTCAAGGCTTCGTGCCGACGCTGGAGGTGGAGGGGCTCCGCCTGGTGCAGTCGACGGCCATTCTGGAGTTCCTGGAGGAACGCTGGCCGCGGCCGGCACTGCTGCCGGCGACGCCCGCAGGCCGAGCCCGCGTGCGGGCCCTGGCTGCGGTGGTGGCCAGCGATATCCAGCCACTGAACAACCAGCGGGTACAGGATGCGCTGCTGGCCGAGTACGGGTTCGATGCGGCGAGGCTGCAGCGCTGGTACACGCGCTGGATCGCCGACGGGTTCGCGGCACTGGAGCGGATGCTGGCCGAAAGCTCCGACACAGGCACCTTCTGCCATGGCGCCACACCGTCGCTGGCGGACGTCTGCCTCGTGCCGCAGGTGTTCAACGCCAGGCGCTGGTCGTGCGACCTGCAGCCCTACCCGACCATCCGCCGCATCGAGGCGGCGTGCACCGCCTTGACCGCATTTCAGGCCGCGGCCCCCGAGCGACAGGCGGATTGCCCCGAATAGACGCTCAAAGCGTCACTGCCGACGTTGCCGTCGGACGGCGCCCCAGTGCCACGACACGGCCACTCCCCCGCTGCTGGGCGATCACGGCCAGACCCGGAAACCTGGTCACCGCCGCGGGCAGGTCGATCGCCTGCCCGGGCCAGGGGCCGAGATCGAGGACCAGCCGGGCCGTGTTGACATAGTCCACCTGCGTGCCGGCGTTCTCGCCGCGCTCGATGGCGACACGGTGATAGGGGTCGTAGCCGACACCGACCAGGCGGACATCGCCCACGTCGTCGATCTCCGGCAGGCGCACGCGGCCGGTGGCATCGATGTCGATCACGGCCGGACGGCGCTGGCCGGCCACGAGATCGATGGCCTGCTCCAGCCGCGAATCCGAGCCCACGAGATCCAGCTCGCCGGCGATGACCATCTGCGGCGTATAGAGCCCCTTGCCCAGGATGCCGCCGTACCAGCGCTGGCGACGGTCGAAGTCCGGATCGCCCAGCGTGTCGCGCCAGCCCAGCCGGTCCCAGTAGGTGACGTGATAGGCCAGTGGCAACACGTCGGGACGACGGACCAACCTGGCGAAGGCCGCGTCCGCCGACGGGCATGAGCTGCACCCCTGCGAGGTGAACAGCTCGACCAGGACCAGGGGCGACGGTGCCGCGCGAGCCGGCCCGGCGAGGGCCGCCACGGACGCGGTGAACAGGAGCGTGCGGCGTTGCATGCACCTTCTCTGCACCGGGGTCGGTTCGGAGGCCAGTCACGCTCGCGTGCCGGCTGCGTGAGCCGTAGAAAACGATAGGCGGGCGCCGCCGCACGCCCTAAGTTTCGGTCCGCAAACAGAAACGGACTGCCGGGTGCGGCGTGCCGCGGCGGTCGTGACATCAGGGAGTCGTCATGCAAAAACGGCAGATGCTGTCGCTCGTCGCAGCTCTTCTGGCCAGCACCTTCGTGGCCGCGCCGAGCTTTGCGGCGGAGAAGAAGACCTTGGCGCTGGTCACCAATGCCGCGGCCGATTTCTGGACGATCGCGCGGCGCGGCACCGAGAAGGCGGCCGAGGAGCTGCCGAACTACAACATCGAGATGTACGTGGTCTCGGAAGCCACCGCCGCCGCGCAACGGCAGATCCTCGACAATCTGTTGACCAACGGCGTCGCCGGCGTCTCGATCAGTGCCATCGATCCGGCCAACTCGACCGAGATCCTGAACAAGGTGGCCTCGCAGGCGGTCCTGTTCACCACCGACAGCGACGCGCCCAAGACCAACCGCGTGCTCTATATCGGCACCGACAACGTGGCGGCCGGCGTGCAGTGCGGCGAGCTGATCAAGAAGACGCTGCCCGATGGCGGCAAGATCATGCTGTTCGTCGGCACGATGGGGGCCGACAACGCGCGCGAGCGGGTCGAGGGCATCAAGAAGGCGCTCGAAGGCAGCAAGGTCGAGATCCTGGACGTCCGCACCGACGAGGTGGACTTCGCCCGCGCCAAGCGGAACGTCGAGGACACGCTGACCAAGTATCCCGACATCGACGGGCTGGTGGGCCTGTGGTCCTACAACACGCCGCAGATCGTCGAGGCCGTGCGGGCCGCCGGCAAGGAGGGCCAGGTCAAGGTGATCGGGTTCGACGAGGATCCCGTGACCCTGCGCGGCATCGCCGACGGCATCGTCGCCGGTACCGTGGTCCAGCAGCCCTACGAGTTCGGCTACCAGTCGATGATCCTGATGGCCAAGTACCTGGAGGGCGACAAGTCGTTCATCCCGGCCAACGGCCTCGACATCATCCCGACCAAGGTGATCGACAAGTCGAACGTCGCCGACTTCGCCAAGCAGATGCAGGCGCTGCTCGCCAAGTGAGCAGCAGCGGGGCCGGCCCTGTCCGGCCCCGTTCCATCGAGACGACACGGTGACGGCATGAGCGCCCCCTTCCTCGAGCTGCGCGGGATCGGCAAGACCTATCCCGGGGTGACGGCGCTGGCTGACGTCAGCCTCGCGGTGGTGCCCGGCGAGGTCGTGGGTCTGATCGGCGAGAACGGCGCCGGCAAGTCGACGCTGATGAAGGTGCTGGGCGGGGTGGTGCCGCCCAGCAGCGGCGAGATCGTGATCGACGGGCGTGCGCACGCCGCACTGACGGTCGGCGAATCGCTGGCGGCGGGCATCGCCTTCGTCCACCAGGAGCTCAACCTGTTCGAGAACCTGGACGTCGCCGGCAACATCTTCATCGGCCGGGAGCCACTGTCGGGTGGGTTGCTGCGGCTGATCGACCGGCGCCGGCTGCGGGCACTGACGCTGCCCCTGCTGCAGCGGCTCAACGCCGACTTCGCGCCGGAGACGCCGGTGGCCGAGCTGTCGCTGGCGCAACGGCAGATGGTCGAGATCGCGCGGGCGCTGTCGCTGGACGCGCGGCTGATCATCATGGACGAGCCCAGCTCGAGCCTGACGCTGTCGGAGACCGAGCGTCTGCTCGGGGTCGTGGCGGAGTTGAAGGCGCAAGGCGTGAGCGTGATCTTCATCACGCATCGGCTGAGTGAGATCATGGCGTGCGCCGACCGCCTCGTCTGCCTGCGCGACGGGCATCTGGTGGGCGCGCTGGAGCGCGACCAGATCGCGCACGCGGCCATGATCCGGCTGATGATCGGCCGCGACCTGAAGTCCCTTTACCTGCCACCCAAGGTGGCACCCTCGAGCGGCTGCGAGCTGGATGCGGTGCGGACCGCGGCATTCCCGGACCGCGCCATCAGTCTGGGCATCCGCTGCGGCGAGATCCTGGGCCTGGCCGGCCTGATCGGCTCGGGCCGCACCTCGCTGGCGCGGACCATCTTCGGCATCGATCCGCTCCTGGGCGGCGAGATCCGCCTCAACGGCGAGAAGCTGCGGATCGACTCGCCGCGCGACGCGATCGCCCGCGGCATCTATCTGGTCCCCGAGGACCGCAAGCGCAGCGGCCTGATCCTCGACCTGCCGATACGGCAGAACACGACGCTGGCCGATCTGCCGGCCTATGCGCGCTGGTGGCTGATCGGCGCCGCGACGGAGTCGGCGGCAGCCGAGCGTCAGCGCCAGCGGCTCGGCATTCGGGCGCCGTCGGTCGACGTGGAGGCCGTCACGCTGAGCGGCGGCAACCAGCAGAAGGTCGTCCTGGCCAAGTGGCTGTCGATGCGGCCGAGCCTGATGATCTTCGACGAGCCGACCCGGGGCATCGACGTCGGCGCCAAGAGCGAGATCTACCGGCTGATGCGCGAGCTCGCCGATGCCGGCGTGGCCATCTTGATGATCAGCAGCGACATGGAAGAGGTGATCGGGGTGAGCGACCGTATCGCCGTGATGCACGAGGGCGGCCTGTCGGGCTTTCTCGAGCGGGAACAGTTCAGCGAGCACAGCGTGCTCCAGCTCGCCGTCGGCCATCCTCAGGCCGCCTGACCCGGGAACCGCACGCGATGTACAAGAAAGATCTCGGCCTTCTGGTGCTGATCCTGGTGGTCGGCGCTATCACGGCGGCGCTGAACCCACGCTTCCTGTCGACGGTCAATCTGGTCAACATGGCCAACCTGATCGGGCTGTTCGGTCTGTTCGCGATCGGCCAGGGCCTGGTCATCATCACCGGCGGCATCGAGCTGTCGGTGGGCTCCATGTTCGCGCTGATCGGCGTCATCTTCACCGACCTCATGGTCAATCAGGGCATGCCGTGGCAGCTCGTGATCCCGTTCGCGATCGTGATGGGCGCGGGCCTCGGCGCGATCCACGGATTTCTGATCACGCGCCTGAACATGCAGCCGTTCGTCGTCACGCTGTGCGGGCTGCTGATCTACCGGGGCCTGGCCCGCTGGTACATGAACGACGCCACGATCGGCTTCGGCTATGGCGACGAGTTCGCCACCCTGTCCTGGATCGCGTCGGGCCGGACCTTCGGCATCCCGCACACCTTCCTCACGCTGCTGGTGGTGGCGGCCGTGATGTCGGTGCTGCTGCACCGCTCCGTCTACGGCCGCTATCTGTTCGCCGTCGGCAAGAACGAGGAGGCGGCGCGGTTCTCCGGCATCAATGCGGGCCTGGTCACCGCCACGGCCTACATCATCTGCGGCGCTCTGGCCGGCCTCTCGGCCGTGTTCATCGCCTTCTACACCAACTCGATCTCGCCTTCGGCGCACGGCAATTTCTACGAGCTCTACGCGATCGCGGCCGCCGTCCTGGGCGGCTGCTCCCTGCGCGGCGGCGAGGGCTCGATCCTGGGCATCGTGCTGGGCGCCATCCTGCTGCAGGTACTGCAGAACCTGGTCAACCTCCTGGGCATCCCGAGCTCGCTGAACTTCGCCGTCATGGGCACGGTGATCCTGCTGGGCGTCCTCGCCGATCAGCAGCTGCAGCGCCGCCGGCAGGCCCGGATCGCGGCACGCGGCCGGATCACCGCCAAGGAGATGGCGGTAGCTCAGGCGTGAGAGGCCGGGCGGTCGGGAACGTGATACCGCTGTACGTTGTTGATGGCGGCGACGCGTGGATCATGCGCCCTGGAGCCAGTCACATGATGCGATTGCTGAACGTTGCACTGGCCCTGGGGGCCGTCCTGCTGGCGAGCGATGGTGCCGTGGCGGCAGAGCCGGCGGGAAGCGCGGCGTCACGGACGCAGGGCGCCCTCGCCCACTACACGCTGACGCCCAAGGGCGATGTGGACGGATTCGTTCTCGCCGACGGCACTGAGGTCAATGTCCCGCCGCGTCTGTCGACGGCGCTGGTGTTCACCGCCCGTCCCGGTGACAAGGTCACCGTGATGTGGCGCAAGCGCCCCGACCGGCCTTTGGTCGAGGCAGCGGAGATCCGCAACGATGCCACGGGCGCGGTGCTGGTCAATGAAGTCCCGAAGGGACGGCCGGAGGCCGCACCGGCGCAGGTGCACGGCAAGGTTCAGTTCTCGCTGCATGGGCCCAAAGGCGACCTGAACGGCGCCCTGCTCGAGGATGGAACGGTGCTGAGGCTGCCGCCGAAGGAGGCACTTCGCGCTTCGGCGCAGCTCGCCCCCGGCCAGTCCATCTCCGCCACGGGGCGGATGCTGACCACGCCCATGGGCCGCGTGCTCGAGGTCGACGAGCTCGATTAGAGGTATCGAGCGGCGCGATACGGCCGGACATTGCCGGGCCACGGACGATCGACGGGAGTAGAGACCACGGGCCAGTCCGGAGCGGAGCACTCATCCGGGGCGCGATCAGGTGAATGGTGGCGGGTGGCCGCGATCCTCATCGTGCTGCTGGTCGGGTCGTTGGTGTTCCTGGCGGCCGGATCGAGGATGCGAGCCGCCGATCCGGCAACGCCGCCGGTCCACCTGCGGGGAACCCTCGCGCATTACACGCTGACCTCCACCGGCGAGATCAATGGGTTCGTTCTCGCGGACGGCACCCAGGTCAACGTGCTGCGGCATCTGGCGACGTCGCTGGTGCTCGTCGCCCGTCCAGGCGATGCGGTGACGGTGAAGGGAAGGCGGCAAAGAGCCGGTCCGGCGATCGATGCCGAGGACGTCCGCAACGACACGTCGGGGGCCGTGCTGTCCAGAAGAGGCCCCAAGCCCCGGCCGGACCTCGGCTCTTCTGAGGTCACCGGGAAGGTCCAGTTCATGCTGCACGGCCCGGACGGCGCGCTGGACGGGGTGGTGCTCGAGGACGGGACCGTGCTCCGCCTGCCACCGGAGAACACCGAGCAGTTCGCGGCACAGCTTGCGCCGGGGCGACCGGTCGTCGCCCAGGGCCGGCTGCTGAGCACGCCTTTCGGCCGGGTCGTCGACGTCAATCGGCTCGAGTGAGACGCCGACCAGGCCGTCACGAGGGACGCGGGCTCATCCGACGCAGCAGCCGATGCCCGAACAGCTCGTGCAGCACGGCGGTGCCGACATGCAGGATCACATAGGCCCAGAGCAGGTTCGCGATCAGGCCGTGGACCTCGAACACATTGTGCGTGAACGGCCGCATCGCTGCGGCCTGATCCCAGGTGAGCCAGCCGATAGTCCCGGTGACGGCCATCGCCAGCACGATCAGAAGGCCCAGACCGTGGATCGCCGAGGCCAACGCCTCGTCACCCTCGGGGGCAGGCAGGGTCAGGCGGCGAGCGGCGCCGGCATAGTGCACGATGTCGGCGCGGAGCTCGCGGCGCCGCTCGGCCGAGAACCACGGGAACAGCCGGCCCGGGCTGGTGCCGAAGCGACGCAGGCCGAGCCATGCCCAGAACAGCGCCACCACCACCATGGCGGCCAGGCCGACATACTGGTGCACGCCGAAGGCGGTCGCCTCCAGGTCGGTGATCGGGCGACCCGGGCGGGGTTCCCGCATGAACTGCGTGTCCGCGAGCTGCACGAGAACGGCTGCCGCCACCAGCAGGTGAAGAATACGCGTCATCAGGCCGTGCTTCATCGACATCCCCATCGTCCGACCGAGCGTCGGGTGCTTGTGCCCAACGCGGAAGCGGCCAGCGTGCTATAGCAGAGCGCGCGGCTATGGGTATGCGGCACGCTCGCCGAGGGGTCGTGGCCCGACGTCAGCTCGGCGCTGCAGCGGCCTTGGCGAGCTCCAAGCCTGCCTGTGCAGCGGCGGCGCTGCCTTCGCCCCCGGCCACCTGCACCGTCGGCGACGCGAACTTGATCCCGTTGGCGGCGAAGGCCTGCTTGATCAGGGCGTAGGCGCGGCGGCGGATCACGAACTGCTCGCCCGGCTTGGTCATCATCTTGAGCCGCAGCCTGATCGCATAGTCCTCGTAGGTCTCGACCCCCTGCATCTTCAGGGTCTCCAAGATATGCGGCGCCATGTTGTCGTCGGCCAGCAGCTGCCGGCCCACCTGCTTGATGAGCCGCTTCACCTGCTCGAGATCGGTATCGTAGGTGACGCCGATGGTCATCTTGTCGATCACCCAGTCGCGCGAGTAGTTGGTGATCTTGTCGAGCGAGCCGAACGGCACCGTGTGCAGGTAGCCGCGATGGTGGCGCAGCTTGATGGAGCGCAGCGAGAACGATTCCACCGTCCCGCGGATGCTGCCGCTCTCGATATACTCCCCGACGCGGAACGCATCGTCGAGCAGGAAGAACATCCCCGAGATGATGTCCTTGACCAGCGTCTGGGCGCCGAAGCCGATGGCGACGCCGA
>JAPJRA010000146.1:0-5424 GCA_030824835.1 Geminicoccaceae bacterium
AGCGCCGACCACTATAGAGCTGTCGGCGACGTTGAATGCCGGCCAGTGATAGCCGAACGCATGGAAGTCGAGGAAGTCGACGACCGCGCCGAAGCGCAGACGGTCGATGGAGTTGCCGACCGCCCCGGCCAGCACCATCCACAGGGCCATCCGGGTGACCGGCCGGGTCTCGCGGTAGAGCCAGACGATGACGAAGGCGCCGATCGCCGCCGCCAACGCCATCAGCAGCCAGGGCCCATGCTGGCCGGCGCCGGCGAACATGCCGAAGCTGACGCCGCGGTTCCAGACCAGGACGAGGTTGAAGAACGGCGTCACGGCATGCGGCTCGTAGGGATCCAGCGCCTGCAAGGCGGCCCATTTGGTGATCTGGTCGAGCACCAGCAGCGCAAGCGCCAGCAACGCCCCGCCCAGATGCCGCGTGCGGCTGTCCGACACGTCAGGCCGCCCGCATGGTTGCGACCGCGCCCGTGCAGCGGTGGCAGAGATGTTCCGCCGACTCCGCCACCTCCGGCAGGACCTGCCAGCAGCGCTGGCATTTCTCGCCGTCGGCCAGGCCGGGCACCACGGCCACGCCCGGCACGTCGTCGAGCACGAACGCACCCTCGGGAGCCGGGCCGTCCACGATCACGACACCGCTGGTGATGGCCAGCTCGGCCAGATCGAGGCCCTGCAGCAGGCCGAGGTCAGCACTGCCCAGATAGACATGGGGGGCCGCCTGCAGGCTGGAGCCGATGCGCTTTTCCCGGCGCTCGAGCTCGAGGGCGCCGGTGACGACACGGCGCACGTCGCGGATGCGCGCCCAGCGCTCGCCGAGACCGGGGCTGCGCCAGCCGTCGGGTATCGTCGGGAACTGGTTCAGATGCACGCTGGCCGCTTCCGGATACCGGGTCAGCCAGGCCTCCTCGGCCGTGAACACCAGCACCGGTGCCAGCCACGCGGTCAGGCAGCGGAACAGCTCGTCGAGCACGGTACGGACGGCGCGGCGACGGATGCTGTCCGCCGGGTCGCAATAGAGCGCATCCTTGCGCACATCGAAGTAGAAGGCCGACAGGTCGCCGCCGCAGAAATTGTTGATCTGGGCGTAGAGCCGCGGGAAGTCGAACTCGTGGTTGCAGCTGCGCACCTGCTCGTCGAGCTCGGCCAGCCGGTGCAGCACCCAGCGGTCGAGGTCCGGCATCCGTGCCGGGTCCAGCCGCTCGGCGTCGTCGAAGCCGGCAAGGTTGCCCAGGATGTAGCGCAACGTGTTGCGCAGGCGGCGATAGCTGTCGGCGATGCCGCCCAGGATCTCCTTGCCGATGCGCAGATCCTCGGTGAAGTCGCCGCTCACCACCCACAGGCGCAGGATGTCCGCACCGTTCGTCTTCATCAGGTCGATCGGCGAGACCACGTTGCCCAGCGACTTGGACATCTTGCGGCCGTCGGCGTCGACGACGAAGCCGTGGGTCAGGACCGCGTCGTAGGGTGCGCGGCCGCGCGTGCCGCAGCTCTCCAGGAGCGAGGAGTGGAACCAGCCACGATGCTGGTCCGAACCCTCGAGGTAGAGCGAGGCCGGCCATTTGAGCTCGGGCCGCTGCTCCAATACCGTGGCGTGGGTGCAGCCGCTGTCGAACCAGACGTCGAGAATGTCGTCGACCTTCTCGTAGTCGGCGGCGGCATAGGCCTCGCCCAGGAACTCCTGCGGGTCGCGGGTCCACCACGCGTCGGCACCCTCGGACTCGAAGGCCAGCGCCACGCGCTCGATCACGGCGGGGTCGCGCAAGACCTCGCCGGTCGCCTTCTCGACGAACACGGCGATCGGCACGCCCCAGGCGCGCTGGCGCGACACGCACCAGTCGGGCCGGGTCTCGATCATCGAGCGGATCCGGTTGCGGCCACGGCCGGGCACCCAGCGGGTGGCGTCGATCGCCGCCAGCGCCTTGTCGCGCAGCGCGTCGGCGCCATCCATCGGGATGAACCACTGCGCGGTGGCGCGGAAGATCAGCGGCGCCTTGGAGCGCCAGCTGTGCGGGTAGCTGTGGACGAGCTTGCCCCGCGCCAGGAGATTGCCACTGGCCACGAGCGCCTCGATCACGGGCTCGGCCGCCTTGAACACGTGCTGGCCGGTAAAGCCCGGCGCCGCCTCGGTGTAGGTGCCGTCCTCAGCCACCGTGTCCGGCACGTCGAGCTGGTGCCTGGCGCCCAGCTCGAAATCGTCCTCGCCGTGGCTGGGAGCGATGTGGACGAGGCCGGTGCCCTGCTCGGTGGTCACGAAATCACCGGCCAGCAACGGCACCGCGAAACCGTAGCCGTCCTCAAGGCCCGCCAGCGGATGACGCGCCACGCTGCCGGCCAGGGCCGAGCCGTCGAACTCGTCCAAGGTCCGGTAAGCGAGGATGCCGGCCTCGGCGGCAAAATCGTCAAGGCGCTCGCCCGCCACCACGAGGCGGTCGCCCACGCGGCCAAGGGCGCCGTCCTTGATCTCGTCCACCTCGATCAGCCGGTAGACGATCTCGGCGCCGTAGGCCACGGCCCGGTTGCCGGGGATGGTCCATGGCGTCGTGGTCCAGATGACCACGGCCGCACCGTCGAGCGCCGGCCGGCTCGCCCGCGCCAGCGGGAACCGCACCCAGATCGTGGTGCTGGTGTGGTCGTGGTACTCGACCTCAGCCTCGGCCAGGGCGGTCTTCTCGACCACCGACCACATGACCGACTTCTTGCCGCGGTAGAGGGCGCCGCTGAGCAGGAACTTGCCGAGCTCGCGGACGATGCCGGCCTCGGCCTTGAAGGCCATGGTGGTGTAGGGGTCGGCCCAGTCGCCGAGCACGCCCAGCCGCTTGAACTCGGCCCGCTGCACGTCGATCCAAGCTTGCGCGAACTCGCGGCACTCGCGGCGGAAGTCGGCCACTGGCACCGCGTCCTTGTCCTTGCCCTTCTTGCGGTACTCCTGCTCGATCTGCCATTCGATCGGCAGCCCGTGGCAGTCCCAGCCGGGCACGTAGGGCGCGTCCTTGCCCAGCATCTGCTGGTTGCGGTTGATCACGTCCTTGAGGATCTTGTTGAGCGCCGTGCCCATGTGCAGATGGCCATTGGCGTAGGGCGGGCCATCGTGCAGGACGAACTTCTCGCGTCCCGCGGCCGCCTCGCGCTGGCGGGCGTACAGGTCGTCGGCATCCCAGCGGGCGACCAGATCCGGCTCGCGCCTGGGCAGGTCGGCCTTCATCGGGAAGTCGGTACGCGGCAGGAAGACCGTGTCGCGGTAGTCGGTGCTCATGATCTGGGGCTGGCTCAGGCGGGAATGGGGGCGAAAAGGGCGCGGGCCTGGTCGCAGTCGCGGGCGATCTGCGCTTTCAGCTCGTCGATGCCGGCGAATTTCTGCTCGCCGCGCAGGCGATGCTTGAAGGCGACGCGCAGGCGCTGGCCGTACAGGTCGCCACCGCCCTCGAGCAGGTGCACCTCCAGCAGCAGCGAGCGGCCGTCGAAGGTGGGCCGGCGGCCGAGATTGGCCACCGCCGGCAGCCATACGGTCCGGCCGCCCCGGCAGAGGCCGGCCTCGACGACGTACACGCCGATGGCCGGCAGCATCGGCCGGCGGGCCAACGGGTGCACGTTGGCGGTGGGAAACCCGATCGTCCGGCCGCGCTGGTCGCCCGGGCGGACGACGCCCTCGAGCTCGTAGGGCGCACCCAGCAGGTCGTTGGCCTGCTCGATCAGCCCGTCGGCCAGCGCGTTGCGGATCTGGGTCGAGGAGCAGGGGGCACCGGCCACGGCGATCTGCTCAACGGCACTCACCGGCACGCCATGCGCTGCCGCCAGCTGCGCCAGCAGGGCGGTGTCGCCCTGGCGCTTGTGCCCGAAGCGGAAGTCCCTGCCGGTGCTGATCGCCGCCACGTCCAGCTGGCCGAACAGCAGCTCCTCGACGAACGCGGTCGGGGAAAGCCGCATCAGGCGGGTGTCGAAGCGAAACACGTAGAGATGGTCGACGCCCAGGTCCCGCAGCAGCTCGGCCTTGCGCCGCAACGGCGTCAGCCGGGCAGGCGCGCCTTCGGGATTGAGCAGCTCGCGCGGATGGGGCTCGAACGTAACGACGCCCAAGCGGCGGCCGAGAGCGCTGGCGTGGCCCGCGGCCGTGCGGATGACCTCGCGGTGGCCGCGGTGGACCCCGTCGAAGTTGCCGATCGCCACCGAGGCACCGCGCGCCGCGGCCGGAAGGCCGGCGTGATCACGGTGAATGCGCATGGCGGGCTATCTCCCATGCGGCACCTTGGCTGTAAAGAGGGGAGCGGGTTGAAGAAGGGGCCGGACGGGGACCCGGGTTCAGCTCTTCGGGCGGCGGGTGACCATGAGCACCGCCTCACCCTCGAGCACTTTCTTGGCGCCGACCTTGCAGACCGTATCGAAGATGCAGCGCCGGCGGTCGTGGTCAATCGACTTCACGGTCACCTCGGCGCGGACGGTCTCGCCGACCCGCACGGGCGCCAGGAAACGCAAGGTCTGGCTGACATAGATGCAGCCGGGACCGGGCAGCTTGGTGCCGAACACGGTCGAGATCAGGCCGGCGGTGAGCATGCCGTGCGCGATCCGGCCATGGAACGGCGTCTCCAGCGCGAACTCTTCGTTCAGATGCACGGGGTTGGTGTCGCCGGACACGCCAGCATACATCAAGACGTCAGCATCGGTTACCGTCTTGCCGAAGGCCGCGGACATGCCTTCCGACAGGTCCTCGAGATAGTATCCGTGCAGTGCCATGATGGAACTCTCCGAGCGCAGCGGCCAGCGGGTTCTTATTGCGTCGCAGCATGAGCTACCAGGCGCATGGTTATCAAGTCCCAAACAGTTTAATCCTTCGTCAAGCCCGACCATTGCACGAGACATGCGTATGGAAGCACTTGAAGCGATCCTCACCCGCCGTACCGTGCCGCCGGCCAAGATGGGCCCGCCAGGGCCCGACGAGGCGGCGCTGCGGCGGATTCTAGAGGCCGGCGCTGCCGCCCCGGATCACGGCCTGCTGCGGCCGTGGCGGTTCCTGATCGTGCGCGGCGACGGGCGGGCGCGTCTGGGCGAGCTGTTCGCCGCGTTCGTGCAGCGGCAGTCGGCCGCAGTCTCGGCCGAGGAGCTCGACAAGCAGCGTACGGCGCCGTTGCGGGCCCCGGTGATCGTCATCGTCGTCGCCCGGGTCGATCCGGCGCACCCCAAGATACCGGCCGCCGAGCAGCTGGCGGCGGTGGCGGCGGCGGCGCAGAACATGCTGCTGGCGACGCACGCGCTTGGCTTCGCCGCCAAGTGGGCGACCGGCCGGCAATCCTACGATGCGACCGTCAAGGCCGGGCTCGGGCTGGGCTTGCATGACCAGATCGTGGGTTTTCTCTATCTCGGCAGTGCCGCGGGCGATCAGCCGGCGCCGCCGCGGGCCGATCTCGACCGTCTGGTCCAGGACTGGCCGCCGGC
>JAPJRA010000146.1:5434-7780 GCA_030824835.1 Geminicoccaceae bacterium
CCGCTGGATGCTGCTCACGCTGCTGCTCGGCGGCTGCGCGCTGCCGCCGGCGGAGACCCCGGCCGAGACGGCGGCTAGACGCGAGATCGCCTGTCAGGCCGCCGGCTTCACACCCGACTCGCCGGACCTGCGGCTGTGCCTGCTGCTGCAGCAAACCAACGAGCGGCTGGCCGCGGTCGAGCATCGCCTGACCTGGATCGAGCAGCAGATGAGCTTCGGCGGGCGGCCCTACGGTCCTTCCTGGTGGTGGTAGGCGTGCCATGATGCTCTGCCATGCAATTTCGCAATTGCCGGCTGAGAGTCTTCGGCGCAAATCTATTTATTGGGGCGCGGACCAGACCGGGAAGGGTTCGTTCGCTGCGGCATGCTAGCCATGGCATCCCGGACCGAGGAGATCACCATGGACCGAGATCCGATGCTGCCCCTGGGCTTGGCGACGCTTCTGCTGGCCGGATGCGGTGGCGGAAGCGACCCTGCCGCGGTGCAGGCGGGCGAGGCTGCTGCCGTCGATCCGGTCGAACATGCGCTCGCGCGGCAGATCGTCGAGATCCAGGACGATATCGCGGCCCTGCAACGACGCCAGGACGGCTCGCCGGCGACGGATGCCGCAGCCAGGTGAGGCAGGGCATGTCCGGGCCTGCAGCATTGGCAGCGCCTTACAGCTTCTGAGACGCGTCAACCCCTAGTCCGAGAGCCGGCATCGCATTGCTCGGCCTCATTGCCTTGCGCTATAGTCCGCGCCCTTCGAATCAGCAGCAGAACAATTGGGCCATGTCCTCCCTCGACACGACGACGGCGGTCGCACCGCGCGTCGCCAGAAGCGAGTGCGCGCGCGAGCTGAAGGCGATGCTCGCCCTGGCGCTGCCGCTGGCCCTGACCCAGCTCACGCAGATTCTGGTCCACACCACCGAGGTCCTGCTGCTGGGGCGCCTGGGGCCGGCGCCGCTGGCGGCCGCGACCCTGGCCGCGGCCCTGTTCCACTCCGGCCTGATGTTCGGCGTCGGCGTGGTGAGCGCCAGCGCGCCGCTGATCGCCCAGGCCAAGGGGGCCCGGCAGCCGCATCTCATTCCCCGCATCGTGCGCCAGGGCCTGTGGATGACGCTGGCGATCACGCTACCGCTGATCGGCCTGCTGTGGTTCGTGCGGCCGCTGCTGGCCGCCATGGGCCAGGACCCGAGCCTGCTGCCGATGACCGAGGCCTACATGCGCTGGGCCGTGTGGGGGATGCCGTTCGGTGTCGGCTTCATCGTGCTGCGCAGCTTCATCGCCGCGTTCGCGCGGACGCGCGCGGTGCTGATCGCGGCCCTGGGAGGGGCGGTCGTCAACCTGCCAGTCTCCTGGCTGCTGATCTTCGGCGGGCTGGGCTTGCCCCCGATGGGCACGGCCGGCGCCGGGCTGGGGGTGGCCATCACGTTCGCGCTGATGTTCGCGATCCTGCTGGCGCACTGCCTGCTGGCGGAGCCGTTCCGACGCTTCGACGTCATGGCCGGGATCTGGCGCCCGGATCTTCCCATTTTCCGCGAGATCCTGCGGGTCGGCCTGCCGATCGGCGGCGCCGTTCTCCTGGAGGTCGGGCTGTTCGCCAGCGCCACGCTGCTCATGGGCCTGATCGGCACCGCCCAGCTCGCCGCGCATCAGGTGGCGCTGCAGCTCGCCAGCATCGCCTTCATGGTGCCGCTGGGCCTGAGCCAAGCCGCCACGATCCGGGTCGGGCTCGCCATCGGGGCCGGCGACGGGCCGCGGGCACGCCTCGCCGGCTGGGTGGCCTGCGGGCTGGGCACCGCGTTCATGGCCGTCATGGCGGTGCTGTTCTGGACGCAGCGCGCCTATCTGGCGGCACTGTTCCTCGATCCGAGCACGCCGGAAGGCGCCGCGGCACTCGACTACGCTTACGTGTACCTGCGCATCGCCGCCCTGTTCCAGCTCGTCGACGGGCTGCAGGTCATCGGCATCGCCAGCCTGCGCGGCCTCAAGGACACCACGATCCCGATGTGGCTCGCGGCGTTCGGCTACTGGATGGTGGGTTTCACCTCCTGCTGGCTGCTGGCCTTCCATACCAGCCTGGGCGGCACGGGCATCTGGCTGGGCCTGGCCTTCGCGCTGGCCACGGTCGGTGTGGTCATGGTCGTGCGCTTCGATAAACTGACCAGGGGGTTCAGGTTGCCACAAGCCCTCGAAGCGTGATCCAGGGAGCAACCGGCGCATGCGTGTCATGGCGGTACTGGTGGCGGCCGTTCTGGCGTGGTGCCCCAGCGCGTTCGCCTTTCAGGACCTGACCGGCGAGGTGACGGCGGAGCAGCCCTGCCCGGCTTTCGTCAGCTTTCGCAAGCTCACCAACCCCGACGC
>JAPJRA010000001.1:0-8642 GCA_030824835.1 Geminicoccaceae bacterium
GCTTGCCCAAGAATATCGCCAGTCTGGTCACGGGCGATCCGCGCCTGTCGGAGACCTTCAACGCCCAGGAGATCTTTGCGCTGGAGCGGCTTGGCCTGCCGCTTGAGATCGTCTCGCTTCGCCATCCGACCGACGGTCGCGTGCATGAGATGCACCGCCAGATCCGCGCTTCCGTCCGCTACCTGCCGGAATATCTCTACCAGGAGCCGCTGCGCGTGCTGCGCGCATTCGGAGCGGCCTTGCCTCGCCGGCGGTTCTGGCCGCTGCTGCGCATCTGGCTCGCCGACCTGAGGCGGGACTTCACCGCCAATCGTGGCCGGCGCTTCGGCCAGGCATTGGTCCTGGCGGCCGAGCTGCCGGCGGACATCGAATGGCTGCACGTGCACTATCTGCACACCCCGGCATCGGTTGCGCGCTACACGGCGCTGCTGCGCAATCTGCCCTACAGCATCTCGGCGCATGCAAAGGACGTCTGGACCATTCCCACCTGGGAGAAGCGCGAGAAGATTCTGGCGGCGCGTTGGTTGGTCACTTGCAGCCGAATGAACCTGGACCACCTGCAGGCGCTGGTGCCACAGGCGAACCTCGAGCTGATCTACCACGGCCTGGACGCCGAGCGCTTTCCGGCACCCCCGCGCGAGCTGGGGACCGATGGGCGAAACCCGATGCGGCCGGTGCATATCGTCTGCGTTGCCCGTGCGGTGGAGAAGAAAGGCCTCGACGTCACGCTCGAGGCGCTGGCGCGGCTGCCGGCGGAGCTGCACTGGCGCTTTGAGCATCTAGGTGGCGGCCCACTGAGCGGCATCCTAGCCGCCAGGGCGGAGCAATTGGGCATTGGGAGCCGGGTGAGTTGGCGCGGATCAGGTACGCAGGAGGAGGTCCTGGCGGCGCTGCGGCGCGCCGATCTCTTCTGCCTTGCCGCCCGGATCGCCGGAGATGGCGACCGCGATGGCCTGCCCAACGTGATCATGGAGGCGATGTCCCAGGAGCTGCCGGTCGTGGCGTCCGAGGTTGCCGCCATCCCGGAGATCGTCGTGCCGGGCGGCACCGGCTGGCTCGTGCCGCCGGACGACCCCATTGCGCTCAGCCATGCCATCGAAGGCCTGATCGGCAACCCGGCGCTGCGGCTGGCGATGGGCCGACAAGGGCGACGTCGGATCCTCGAGCATTTTGCCTTTAGACAGGGAATCGAGCAACTGGCGCGGCGCTTCGGGCTCGACGCCGGTAGGCGCGAGGCGGCCTGATGCGGGTGGCGTTCTACGCGCCCTTGAAGTCCCCGGACCATCCGGTGCCGTCGGGCGATCGACGTATGGCACGGGGCTTCGCCGACCTCCTGGCCAGCCTTGGGCACGAAGTCGAGCTCGGCTGCCACTTTCGCAGCTACGACCGCGACGGCGACAAGGACCGGCAGCAACGCTTGGCCGCATTTGGGGCACGGCTGGCTGAAGGGCTGTTGCAGCGCTATCGACGTCGACCGATGGCACGACGGCCGCAGCTTTGGTTCACCTACCATCCCTACCACAAGGCGCCGGACTGGCTCGGCCCGACGATCAGCCGCACGCTGGGCATTCCCTATGTCGTGGCCGAGGCGTCGATCGCGGGCAAGCAGGCTGCCGGACGATGGGCAGCCGGCCATGCGGCGAGCTTGGCGGCGATTGGCGCGGCCGAGGCCATTCTGGCCATGACGCGGCTCGACCTGCCGGGGCTCGCGGGTGCCGTCAGTGATCAGCGGCGCCTCCAGCTCTTCCCCCCGTTTCTCGATGCGGATCCATTCGTTGCCGCGTGCGGCAACCGTATAGCTGCACGCCGGCGGCTGGCTGCCAAGCACCGCCTCGACCGGAATCGGCCGTGGCTGCTGGCGGTCGCGATGATGCGACATGACGTCAAGCTGCGGTCCTTCCAGCTGCTGGCCCAAGCCTTGGAGCGTGTCGTCGATCTCGGGTGGCAGGTGCTGCTGGTGGGCGACGGCCCGGCACGAAGCGACGTCGAGGCGCTGTTCGCACCATTCGGCGACCGGGTGCGGTTTGTTGGCGCGCTGCCCGGGTCGGATCTGCCCGAGATTTATGCGGCTGCCGACCTGTATGTCTGGCCGGCGTGCAACGAGGCCTATGGGATGGCCCTGCTGGAGGCGCAGGCGGCAGGCGTGCCTGTCGTGGCCGGAGCGGAGGGCGGCGTTGAGGATGTCGTCGACCCCGCCAGCGGTTGCCTGGTGAAGCCGCGTTCGCCCGCCGCCCTGGCAGAAGCCGTACGCACGCTCCTGCTAGAACCGTCGCGGCGGCGAGCCATGGGCCATGCGGCGCAGGTGCGCGTCCGAAGCTGGCACGCGACAAGTGTGGCAAGCGTCAGACTGGCAGCGGTGTTGGCAAAGCTGGAGACGGGGATGTCAATCGGGGCCGATCGATGCGCGTCTGCCTGATCCGTCATGCCAGCACGAGCTGGAACGAGACTGGTCGGATCCAGGGCCACACCGATATCCCGCTCAGCGATCTGGGACGAGCGCAGGTTGCGTCATGGCAGCTGCCCTCGGGCTTCGCCACCGCGGCGTGCGTCACGAGTCCGCTGGCACGAGCCCGGGAGACGGCCGAACTGCTGGGTTTCGCCGATCCGCCGAGCGACCCGCGGCTGGCGGAGATGCGCTGGGGCAGCTTCGAAGGCCGTACGCTCGACAGCTTGCGCGACGAGCACGGCCAAGCGATGCAGGACCGGGAGGCGCTCGGTGTCGATTTCCAGCCACCCGGCGGCGAGAGTCCACGACTGGTCGCCGAGCGACTGGCCGCCTGTTTGCAAGATCTGGCCGCCACCGATGCCGACAGACTCATCGTCACGCACAAAGGCGTGCTGCGCGCCTCGCTGATCCTGGCCTTGGGTTGGGATATGCGCGCCAAGCCACCCGTGCGGTACGACCCCGAACGAGCGCTGGTCTATGATCTGGCACCGACAGGGTCCCTGCGCTTCATGGCCACCGTGCCGTTGCGTCAGGGCGTGGCTTGAACATGGGCTGGCGCTGCCTGTTCTGGGTCCAGAGCCTGCTCGGCTCCGGCCATCTGCGCCGTGCCTTGCTCGTGGCCGAAGCCTTGGCCGCGCGGGGCATTGACGTGACGCTGGTGAACGGTGGCCAGCCGGGGCCCTGGCCAGCTCGGGCCGGAGTGAACCTGAAACAGCTGCCTTCGATCGTAGCCCGCGACATCACGTTCAGCGGGCTGGTCGACAGCACGGGCGCCGATGTTTCCGCAGATCTATGGCGTGAGCGACAACGCATTCTCGCCAATCTCGTGGCCGATTACAGACCACAGGTCGTGATAACGGAAATGTTTCCCTTCGGCCGCCGCGCCTTCCGCGCCGAGCTTCTGTCCCTTCTGGAAACAACTCGGAAGCTCACACCGCGTCCGGTGGTGCTGGCGAGCATTCGCGACGTGCTCGTGAGCAAGGGGAATCCGAGGCGCTACGCCTGGATGGTGGAGACCTTCCTGGAGCATTACGACCGCGTGCTGGTTCATGGTGACGAGCGGCTGCTCACCTTTGCCGCCTCCTTTCCACCGGCAGCCGCCCTGGGGGATCGCGTGGTGCACACCGGCTTTGTGCACGCCGGTATCGACAATACTGTCCAGGCGACCGAGGCAACCCCGGCGGTTCTGGTGAGCGCCGGGGGCGGGGTGGTTGGCGAGCGCCTGCTGCGGGCAGCGATCGCGGCCAGACCGCGGACAATGTTCGCAACCTCGTCCTGGCTCCTCGTGGGCGGTCACAACCTTCCGGCACCCGCTCTGGCCGGCCTTCGGTCGGAACTCCCGGACGGTTGCATGCTCGCCGGTTACCGTGCGGACCTCGCGAGCATGATGGGAAAGTGCGCGGTGTCCGTATCGCAGGCCGGCTACAACAGCGTGGTGGAGGGTCTGGCGGCGCAGGCACGTATGGTGCTCGTACCCTTTGCCGCCGGTGCCGAGGACGAGCAGGAGCAGCGGGCCCGCCGGCTGCAGGAACTGGGGGTCGCAGAGCGTATCGGCGAGTGGGAGCTGAGCGGCGCCGATCTCGCCGCAGCCATCGACCGCATCGCCGCGCGGCCCCGACCGGCTGCCGGCCTGTTCGCGTTTGACGGCGCCAAGCGGACGGCAGAGCTCGTCGAGACGATTCTGCGCGAGCATGCCGATGCCGCCTGAAACGCGGCTGCGTGCCGCGCTGGACGCACTGTCGACCCCGGTCGTGCTCTGGTGGCGCGATGACGATGCCGGCCGCGACCATCCGCGGCTATCCGCCCTGCTGAACCTCTCCGCGACCCGCGGCATCCCGGTATGCTTGGCAGTCGTGCCGGATTGGCTGACCGATGCATGCGCTGAGCGAATTCACGGCACCGGGCTCGCCACGGTCGTCCAGCACGGACTCGCCCACACGAATCGCGCGGTTCCGCCGAGAAAGAAGATCGAGCTGGTCGAAACCGCGGACCTCGCCGAGCTGGGCGAGATGCTCAGGCAGCGGCGCGAACTTCTGGCGGCCGCTTTCGGCATCCGCTTTGTACCGACCCTGGTGCCGCCGTGGAATCGGATCGCGCCCGAGCTGTTACCCACCCTGCCGAGCTTGGGCTTCAAGGGGCTTTCGGTCTATGGGCCACGACGCACGGCCATGCCGGTACCGGGCCTACGGCTGGTCAATACCCACGTCGATCTGATCGGTTGGCGCAACGATGCCCGACCACTGGCACCGACCGAGGTGATGGCGCGGCTGGCGCAGGTGATCGAAACTGGCACCGACGAGCCCATCGGCATTCTCAGCCATCACCTGGTCATGGACGCCACCGCCTTCGCCACCCTCGACCACCTTCTCGCGGGGGTGCTAGATCATCCGCATATTAGGTGGGCACAGGCTGACGCGTTGTTCAAGGAGGGCTGATGTCGGAGCCACTGCTGGCGATCCGCGATCTGCGCGTGACCTTCACCGCAGACGAGGGGAAGATCGAGGCCGTGGCTGGCGTCTCGTTCGATGTGCCACTAAATCGGACCGTCGCGGTGGTCGGCGAGAGCGGCTCGGGCAAAACCGTGATCTCCCAGGCCATACTCGGCATCCTTCCGGCCAATGCCCGGATCACTGGTGGGTCGATCTATTTCAACGACCCGAAACAGGCGGGTCGGATCGTCGATCTCGCCGCTCTGTCGCAGGATAGTGCGGTCCGCCGCGAGATCCGCGGCGGGCGCATCTCGATCATCTTTCAAGAGCCCATGAGCTCCCTGTCCCCGTTGCACACGATCGGCGATCAGATCGGCGAGGCGCTGGAGCTGCATCACAAGGTCGATCGCAACGAGTCGCGTGCGCGCACGATCGAGATGTTGCGGCGGGTCGGCTTTCCCGAGCCCGAGCACGCGTTCCGCTGTTTCCCGTTCGAGCTGTCGGGCGGCCTTCGGCAACGCGCGATGATTGCCATGGCGCTGATCTGCCGACCGGCGATGCTGATCGCCGACGAGCCGACGACGGCACTGGACGTCACCATCCAGGCCCAGATCCTGAAACTGATGAAAGATCTGCAAGCCGAGTTCGGGATGGCTATCCTGTTCATCAGCCACGATCTGGGCGTCGTCGCCAATATCGCCGACGAGATCGTGGTGCTCTATCGCGGCCGGGTCATGGAGCGCGGCACCTGCGAGCAGCTGCTGAACAGAGCCGAGCATCCCTATCTCAAGGCGCTGCTCGACGCCGTGCCGCGCCTGCACACGCATGCGGGACAGCGTCTGACGTCGATCCGCGAGATCGCGGTCGATGCCAGTCTCACCCTGGACCGCGCTGAAGCAGACCAGATCGCACGTTGCGACACGCCGACGATTCTGGAAGTCAAGGGTCTGCGCAAGGTCTTTCTGACGCGCAAGTCCGGCTGGTTCGGCGGCGAAGGTCGGCAGGTCATTGCGGTCGACGATATCGGTTTTGCCGTGGCCCGCGGTGAGACGATGGCTATTGTGGGTGAAAGTGGCTCCGGGAAGACCACCGTCAGCAAGATGATCATGCGCGCAGTCCGCCCCGACGCAGGTCAGATCATATTCCATGGCGTGGAAGGCCCGGTCGACGTGCTGGCGCTCGACGAGACCCAGCTGCAGGCTTTCCGTCGGCACATCCAATATATGTTCCAGGATCCGTTCGGCTCGCTCGACCCCCGCATGACGGTGGCCGATATCGTGGCGGAGCCGCTCGTGATCCATGGGATCGGCGACGATGCTGAGCGAGCCGAGCGTGTGAAGAAGCTGCTGCAGGCGGTCGGGCTGAACGTTCGGCATATGCGCCGCTACCCGCACAGCTTCTCGGGCGGGCAGCGTCAGCGCATCGGTATCGCTCGCGCCCTGGCGTTGGAACCGGAGTTGCTCATCTGCGACGAGCCGGTCTCCGCGCTGGACGTGTCGGTCCAGGCCCAAGTCCTCAATCTGCTCAAGGATCTGCAGCAGGCGCTCGGCCTGACCTACCTGTTCATCTCGCACAATCTCGCCGTCGTGAAGTATGTCGCCCAGCGCATCGGCGTGATGTGCGCCGGCCGTATGGTCGAGCTGGCGTCGACCGAGCAGCTGTTCGCAAGCCCACGGCATCCCTATACGCAGGCGCTGCTGGCAGCAGTGCCCGAGCCCGATCTGGACAATCCCCTCGATTTTGCAGCGCTGGCGAGCGGGCGATGCTCCGAGCCGGCGCTGTGGCCGTCGCCATTCGCCCTGGCGGACGGCCCCGGCATCTTTCGCGAGGTTGCGGACGGCCATTTCGTCCGGTTCCAGGCCTGACCCTCGAACGACCCGGAGCCAGATGATGCGGCACATCGGACCAATACTCGGTCTGGCCACGTTCTGCCTAGCTAGCGGAGCGCTGGCCGGGCTGCCCGACGAGCCACGCGTGCTCCAGGACATTCCGGAGATCGGCAAGCCTGGCGGCCAATTGCGCAGCCTGATCGGCCGGGCACGCGATACGCGCCTCTTCTTCGTCTACGGTCATGCCCGCGTCGTGGGCTACGATCTCAATTTGAACTTGATCCCCGACATCGTGGCGGCCTTTGAGGTGCAGGAAGGTCGGATATTCACCTTTCATCTGCGCAAGGGGCATCGCTGGTCGGACGGCGAACCGTTCACCAGCGAGGATTTCCGTTTCTACTGGGAGGATGTGGCGACCAATCCGGAGCTGCAGACCGGCCCCGAGATCCAGCTTCTGGTCGACGGGGAGCGGCCCAAGGTCGAGTTTCCTGACGAACTCACCGTCCGCTACAGCTGGTCCAAACCCAACCCCCTGTTCCTGCCGGCGTTGGCGGCGGCGACCTCGGTCGAGATTTACCGCCCGGCCCACTATCTGAAACAGTTTCACCGGCGTTACGCCGACCCTGCGGCATTGGCGCAGCTAATCAAGTCGACCCAATCCCGCGACTGGGTGCAGCTCTACCTGCGCAAGGATCGACAGGATCAGTTCGACAATCCCGATATGCCGACACTGCAGCCTTGGGTGCAGACTACGTCGCCACCTGCACAGCGGTTTGAGGCCGTGCGCAACCCCTATTACTATCGTGCCGATGCCAAGGGCCAGCAGTTGCCCTATCTCGATCGTTTCATACTGGATGTCGTCGACCCGAAGCTGATCCCGATCAAGACTGGCTCCGGCGAGACCGACCTGCAGGCCCGCCATCTGTTCTTCAAGGACTACACGTTCCTCAAGCAGAGCGAGGAGCGGAGCGGCCTACGTATCCTGCTGTGGCCCGAGGGTCGAGGTGCCCATCTGGCACTCTTCCCCAACTTGAACGCCAAGGACAACGTGTGGCGCGAGCTGTTTCGTGACCGCCGGTTTCGCGAGGCTCTCTCGCTGGGCATCGATCGGGAAGCGCTCAGCCAATACATCTACTTCGGGCTGGCACGACCTTCGAACAATTCCGTGATCCCGCAGAGTGCGCTGTACCGGCCGGAATTTGGCGAGCGCTGTGCCTCCTACGACCCCGAGGCAGCCGATCGACTGCTGAACGAGATCGGGCTCGACCGTCGCGGCAGCAACGGCGTGCGTCTATTGCCGGATGGGAGGCCACTGGAGTTCATCATCGAGACCTCAGGCGAGGACAGCGAACAGACCGACATGCTGGAGCTGATCCGAGACCAGTGGCAGGAAATCGGGGTTGCTATTCATGCCAAGCCGTCGGACCGCGAGGTACTGCGCAACCGGACCTTCTCCGGCGATTCGTTGATGACCATCGGCTACGGTAACGACAACGGCGTGCCGACAGCGGCGATGCCACCGCGCGACTTCGCACCGACCAGCCAAGCGGATCAGCCGCAATGGCCCAAATGGGGTCAGTATTACGAGACCAAAGGTGTCGCTGGGGAGCCGCCGGCATTGCCCGAGGCTCGCCGGCTGATGGATCTGTTCCAAGAGTGGAGCATTACCTTCGATCCGGCGCGCCAGACCCAGATCTGGGACGAGATGCTCGATCTCTACACCAGCCAGTGCTTTACGCTGGGATTGATCGACGAGGTTCGACAGCCGTTGGCGGTCCGGCAAAAGCTGCGCAACATCCCGCAGGAGGCGATCTTCAATTGGGAGCCGCAGGCGCAGATCGGCATCTACCGCCCGGACACCTTCTTCTACGCCGACTGAGCGGGAGCGTGGATTACCGACGCCGTCGGCAGTTTTTCGACCCACAGGCTACATTCGAA
>JAPJRA010000001.1:8652-9764 GCA_030824835.1 Geminicoccaceae bacterium
CCCGACGGCAGCGGCAGCCGGGCCACGACGGTTTTCGCCAGCACGTCGCGCTGGCGTGTTGTCAGATAGTGGCTGGCGAAGCGTATGGCGTAGCCACCGCTATGCAATAGGCCCGCCACCACGACCTGCTCGTTGTAGCCCCGCCAAGCCCAACTCGGCGGGTAGGGATCGGGAAGAAAGATGTCGTGCACGTGCACGAGGACACCCGGTTGAAGCCGTGGCAGCACCGTGTTCAGCAGCAGGTCGACGTCGGTACCCGGCATGGCGACATGGGACGAGTCGATGAGCAGAATGTCGCCGCTCTCCAGCGCCAGCGCGAGATCGACGTCCTGGACCGTGAACAGGCGGCGATGCAGCGTGACAGGTAGCCGCCCGATATCGGCTCTTGGCTGGGGGTCGATGCACGCGACCGCGCAGCGGAATCCACCGTCCTGCACCGCCTGCGCCAGGAAACGGGTCGAATGCCCGGAGCCGATCTCGACAATATGGCACGGGCGCCCGTGTCGAACCACCGCATACAGCGCGGCACCGTCGAGGCGTGGGAACCAATCCTGGCCCCAGCGTGGCCGCGGTGGCGGACCGTCGAAAGCTTGCAGCTCCTCGGCCACCGAGTCGATGTGGCCAAGCCAGTCCAGCATGGCCGGCATGCTGGCGTCGAACAGCGACTCGAGCGCCGTATAGGCCGCGGGCGAGACACCGCCGGCATGGCGGTAGGGAAGGAAGAAGCCGCCAGGCGTGCCGCCGAGCAGCGTTCGCAGCCCCAAGCGAAGGCGCCGCAACGACGCCCGGTTCGGGCTCAAAGTGCGAGCACCAGACCCTCCTGGGCCACCAGCGATCCCGGTCGGCGCGTCGTCATCGCCGCGGCAATTTCGTCCAGCGTGGCATCGTCGTGGTCCGGGTCATGATGGAACGCGATCAGTTGCTTGGCGCCCGCGGCCTCGCACAGCCGCACACCTTCCTCCCAGGTCGAGTGGCCCCAGCCGACGAACCGATCGAACTCGTCATCGGTGTAGGTCGCGTCGTAGATCACGATATCGGCGCCCCGGATCAGATCCACGATGGCAGCGTCCAACCGGCCCGGCACGTGCTCGGTGTCGGTGACGTAGCAGGCC
>JAPJRA010000001.1:9774-34441 GCA_030824835.1 Geminicoccaceae bacterium
CCGAGCGGCCCGCGAAGTCGACCCGGTACCCGACGGCCCCGCCCGGGTGATTCAGCGCCGCGGTTCGGATCGTGATTCCATGGCCTACGTCGATCGGGTCGCCGGGCCGGAAGTCGTGAAAGGCGATGCAAGCGTGCATGATGTCCAATGGAACCGGAAAGAACGGCGTCTGCATCAGCTGCTCGAGGACCTGTTCGAGTCGTCGGCCCTGGCTCGCCAAGTGCCCGCTCCAGAACTCGAGCGAATTTCGCTTGTCGTAGGCCGGGCGGAAGAACGGCAGCCCCAGTACGTGATCCATATGGGTGTGCGTGAAAAACAGATGCGAGCGTATCGGTCGGCCGTCGGAGGCCATCTGGCGGCCGAGCTTGCGCAGCCCCGTACCGGCATCGAAGATCAAACGCTGCTCCCCGCACCGCATCTCGACGCAGGCTGTGTTCCCACCATAGCGAAGCGTGGAGCAGGATGGACAAGGAATGGTGCCGCGCACCCCCCAGAAATGGACGGTGAAGACGGCATCCGAACTCATACGGGCATCCTGGTTCGGCTCGGCACCCTATCCCTAGCCGAGAGCGGCCCCCGTATGACCCCGATCATTTCCATATCATCCGACATACTATAATTCATGACGGTAAAGGAAATAACGCCCCTCGGGAAGCGCGCTCGGCAGGGTCTCCGCATGCAGGTTCGGGTGGTTGAGGCGCTGGTCGGAAACGACGACGCCATGCAGCTGGACAAGACCCGGCAGCATCAATGCCAACCATTCGGCGAGCTCGGCGTTGCGCCTAGCATCGCCGGTGCCCAGATCGTTGTGCACCAAGGCGGCTCGTGCCGGCAATCGATCCAGGATTGTCGGCAGCGTTTCATGAATGTCCCCAACGATCAGATGCGCCCTGTCCGGGATACAATCCGGGTGAGCGGCAGGTTGCCGCTCGAACACAAAAATCTCCCGGGCCGGAAAAAGACCGCGCAAATGGTCGAAGGTACGCCCGTTGCCGAGGCCCAGCTCCAGAATCGGGCCGGGTACATCTTCAATCCACGCCGGGGACGCGTTCAGGCAGGCACGCTGTGCCTCGAGACGTCTGATGAAGCTGTCCAATCTGCTCATGCCTGGTCCACTCGACGGGCGCATACACCACGGCTACTTGTCACGGTCCCGACTCAACCGGCAAGGGCCTTGTCGCGGGCGCGACCGGATCGCTCCTCGCGCCCATTTGCCAGTATAGTACGGCTTCACGCTTGCAGTTGCGTGTTCGGCGCAGGTGCCAAGTGCAGCAGCACCCGGGCAAGCCCGGCAGCGGTCAGCGCCGTGGTGCCGGTGCCGATCCTGGGACCGACGCTGACGCCTGCGAACGCCAAGCCGATATCAGCCACCGCCAGTATCGAGCCTAGGCGCCGGGCCGTATCGAGACGCGTAACGATCATGCGACGTACGCCAATCGCCGCAAAATTGCCGACGACCTCGATGCTGTCGGCGCTCTCGAGCCCCGCCGGCAGGGCCAGGATGGGCTCGGCACCGGTCACGCGGATCAGCTCGGCTACCGCCGCCAGCTCCTGCCCACGGAACGGATTGATACCGTTCGTATCGATCAGCACCAGATTCTGGCCGCTGACCGCAGCCACAGCGCGGGCCGTGGCTGCCGTGTCGCCGGTCGCCTGTGGCGTCACGTTCAGCGGCTTGAGCAACGTCGCGAGCTGCGCCAGACCACCTGCCCGTTCGGTATCGGTAGAAAATACGGTGACGGTGTTACCTCCGACCGACGCCTGCACCGCCAGCCGGGCGATCGCCGCCGACTTGCCGCTTCCGGGCGGCCCAACCAGGGCGATGGGCTTGGACGTGGGAACGACCAACGGCGTGAAGCGAAACCGCCTGCCAAGAGCCTGCACCAGTGCCGCGGCCGGTTCGGCCGCCGAAGCCGCGACGGCATCGGCCAACAACTCATCGCGCAGCCGTGCCGGCAACCGATGGTGACACAGGCAGGCTTCGAGCGCGGCCCGCAGCGCTGGGGGCGGATGCACTTCGAGGAGCTGCTGCAGGTCATTCTCGTCCTCGAGCGCCGCGGTGAGCCGAACGCCCTCCGCCGATTCGTGCGTGGCCAGGATGATGGCGTCGTTGCCCAGAGCCGCGCGAATTTGCTGCATCGCCGCCCCGACGGTTCGCGCCTGGAAACTCTGCAGCTTCATGCCTCAAACCTGCCCCAGCGTGCGAATTCGTGCCTTCGGATGGATCTCGTTCTGCGACAGCACGACCGTCGCCGGACGGAACCGATCCACGACCGATCGCACGATCGGGCGGATGCCTGGCATCGTCACCAGCACCGGCAGTTCGCCGCGCATCGCGTGGGTCTCGAGGGCCTCGCGCAGCTCCTGGACGAAGCGCTGCAGTTCGGTCGGCGCCATCGTCAGCTGGCGGCCGTCACCCTGACCGGCAAGCGCGCTGGCAAAGGCCTGCTCCCAGGCAGGGGAGAGCGTCAGTACGGGCAGGAAGCCGCCTTCCGCCGTGCAGGCGGAGCTGATCTGGCGCGCCAGACGAGCCCGGACATGCTCGACGATGAGGACCGTGCTCGAGGTCGCACCCAGCGCTTCACCGACGGCTTCCAGAATCAACGGCAGGTCGCGGATGGAGACACGCTCCGCGAGCAGCCCCTGCAGCACCCGTTGGATTCCGGCGGTCGTGATCCGGCTGGGCACGAGTTCGCCGAGCAGCTTTTGATACTCGGCCGGCTGCTCGCCCAGCAGCTTCTGTGTTTCGGCATAGCTCAGCAGGTCGGCCAGGTTCTCTCGCACCAGTTCGGTAAGATGCGTGGTGACGACCGTGGCGGCATCGACGACCGTGAGTCCCTGCATCACGGCCTGCTCGCGCAGGCCAGGAACGATCCACATCGCTGGAAGCCCAAATGTCGGCTCCGTGGTTTCCTCCCCCGGCAGCGTGATGGGTCGCCCCTGCGGGTCCATGACGAGCAGCATTCCGGCCCGCAGGTCGCCACGTCCGACCTCCAGCTCCTTCAGCCGCATCACGTACGTGTTGGCCGGCAACTGGATATTGTCCTGGATTCGCACCGAGGGCATGACGAAGCCGAGTTCCGCAGCGAGCTGCCGGCGCAGGGCCTTGATCTGGTCCGGCAAGCGCGCCCCGCGGCCGTCGCCGATAAGACCAAGTAGGCCATAGCCCAGCTCGAGCCGAACCGGGTCCATGGCCAGGGCACTGGTGATCGGCTCATCCTCCGGCTGCGCCGGCTGGGAGCGGGCCTCGCCTGCCGCTCGGCGGGCTTGCATCCGTGCGCCTTGCCAGGCCAGCCCGGCAGCCACCCCACCCAGCAGCAGGAATGGAACGGCCGGCAGGCCGGGGAGGATGGCCAGAACGATCATTAACCCACCGGTGACCCCCAGCGCCCGTGGATAGGCGCCGAGCTGCCCGAACACCGCAACATCGGCGCGTCCGGCGACGCCGGCCTTGGACACGAGAAGGCCCGCGGCCGTCGAGACGATCAGCCCAGGGATCTGCGAGACAAGACCATCCCCAACGGTGAGCAGCGTATAGGTGTGCGCTGCCTCGGTGAAGCTGACGCCCATCTGCGCCACACCAACGAACAGCCCGCCGACCAGATTGATCCCCGTGATCAGCAGGCCGGCTACCGCATCGCCGCGCACGAACTTCGCAGCGCCGTCCATGGCGCCGAAGAAGGCACTCTCCGCCTCGAGCGTTCGACGTCGTTCGCGTGCACTCGTCTCGTCGATCAATCCTGCCGACAGGTCCGCGTCGATGGCCATCTGCTTGCCCGGCATCGCATCCAAAGAGAACCGGGCCGCAACCTCCGCGATCCGGCCGGAACCCTTGGTGATGACCACGAAATTGACCACCACCAGGATGCCGAACACGATTACGCCGATGGCCAGGTTGCCCTGCATGATGAACCGGCCGAACGATTCGATCACGTGCCCGGCGGCGGCCGGCCCTTCGTGGCCACGCCCCAGGATCAATCGAGTGGAAGCGAGGTTGAGCGCCAGCCGGAGCATGGTGGCGATCAGCAGCACGGTTGGAAAAGCACTAAACTCGAGTGGTTTCTCGATGAACAGCGCGGTCAGCAGGATCAGGACCGACAGCGTCACCGACAAGGCGAGGCAGAGATCGAGCGCGAAGGCCGGCAGCGGCAAGATCAGGATGACGAGGATCGCCAGAACGCCGACGGCAAGCGCAATGTCACCCCGGCGCAATGCTAGACCCAGCTGCGGCAGCATTTCCTTGCCTAGGCTCGCCAGGGCCATATTCATCGGCACAGAGCCAACGTCATGCTGCACAGCCGGGAGCCGGCGATACCGCCAAGTCATCGTCGCCGTACTGCCGCAGCTTGTTGCGCAGCGTGCGGATCGAGATCCCCAAGATGCCCGCCGCGTGCGTTCGGTTGCCCAGCGTGTGGCGCAGCGTATCGACGATCAGGTGCCGCTCGACCTCGGCCACGGTCCTTCCGACCAGGGTCGCCGTGGGGAGACTGGTCGACCGTTCGGTGTCAGACGTGCGTAGCGAGGGCTGAATGTCGTCAACCTCGATACGCTCGCCACGAGCCAGGATCACGGCACGGTGCACGCAGTTTTCCAGTTCGCGGACATTGCCACGCCACGGCTGGACAGCCAGTCGGTCGAGCGCGGCGCGGCTGAGCGAGCGCTCCGGCAGCCCGTTGAGCCGGGCGAGCTTGGCAGCCAGGTGCTCGGCCAACGCGACAATATCCTGCGGACGCTCCCGCAAGGGCGGCAACTGCAGTGTCAGCACGCCGAGACGGAACAGCAAATCCTCGCGAAACGATCCTTCGGCCACCGCCCGCTCGAGGTTACGATTGCTGGTGGCGATCAGGCGAATGTCGACGCGCACCGGCCTTGCGCCACCGACGCGATCGATCTCACGCTCCTGGATCGCCCGCAGCAGCTTCGCCTGCAGGCGCGGCTCCATCTCGCTCACCTCGTCGAGCAACAGCGTGCCACCATGCGCTTCCTCGAATCGGCCAATGCGACGCGCCACCGCGCCTGTGAAGGCGCCGCGCTCATGCCCGAAAAGCTCGGACTCCAGCAGCGCCTCGGGGATGGCAGCGCAGTTGACCGCCACGAAAGGTCCACCGGCCCGTCGGCCGTGACGATGGACAAAGCGTGCCACCATCTCCTTGCCGGTCCCGCTCTCACCCGTGATCAGCACGCAGGCCTCCGCGGCCGCGAACTGACGCGCCCGGGCCAGGACCGCCGACATCCGCGGGTCGACACAGACCAGCTCGTGGCGATCTTCGCCGACCGCAGCCAGAATGGCCGCGATCAGTGCAGGCTCCGGCGGCAAGGGCAGGAACTCGCGTGCCCCGGCACGGATCGCCGCCGCTGCCACATCGGGCGGGCAGTCGACACCGTAGGCGATGACGGGCAGGAAGATGCGCTCTTCCGCCAGCCGATCAATCGCGGTGCGGATACCGTCCGCCGCGTCCAGCAGCAGCAGGTCAGCGCCATGCCCCTCGCGCAGCTGCTCGAGGACGGCTGTCAGATCCGTCAGATGCCGCACCTTGGCCCCGCCCGCCGCGGCCATGCCTGCAGCGGCGGCGATCTCGGCGCCGGGTCGCCCCACGATCAGCAGGCGCATAGGTCCCCCGACGAGATGTCGGCCATGCTCACTCGCCCTTCACGATCTCGGTCATGGTAATACCGAGGTGCTCGTCCACAACGAGCACCTCGCCACGGGCGACGAGTCGATTGTTGACGTAGATCTCGACCGGCTCTCCGACTTTACGGTCCAGCTCGACCACGGCACCCCGCCCCAGTCGCAGCAGCTGACTCACTGGCATGGAAGCTTTTCCCAGCACGGCCGCCAGCTGAACCGGGATGTCGTAGACGGCGCTCAACTGGTCGAGTGACGGCAGTGCTGTCGGCGACGGGGCCTCGCCCGTTCGATCCGGCCCGCCATTCATGAGTTCGGACTCATTCGCCGGCATCTTCATCTCCGTTCGTCGTGACACATGAGGGTGCGGCAGGAGGCCCCGAAACGCATCGATACGGGGCCAGCACCGCATCGATCCGACTCCGGATGCAAGCGGGCGCATGCTCGAGCCAGCCATCCGCCCAGACCAGCTGGATAGCGCCACCGGGAAGGCGAGGCTCGCCCACGATCTCGACTTTCCCGGTAAAGCCGGACGCGGCAACGATCTCTGGCAGCAAGGCGTGGACAGCAGCCTCGTCGTCAGGACAGGTGACGATGCGGACGGAAGGTGCCGCCGCAACCGTCGCCAACATCGACCGAATCATGACCCCTAGTTCCGCCGAGGTACGACTGTCGGCAGTCAGGGCCCGAGCCACCGCCTCGGCGAGCTCGACCACATGACCGAGTGAGGCCGCCTCGTCGGCTCGATGCGCCGTCAGGGCGGCAGCCAGCGCGTCGGCGGCGCGGGCCACCGACAGGCTTCGCTGCGTCTCGACGGTGCCGGCACATTCGGCGCGAGCTCGCTCGGCAGCGGCCCTGTCCACAGCGGCGATCAACCGTGCCACATCGGCCTCGTCAAACATGAGAGGTTGCAGCTCCGCCGGTGGCGCCACGGGGAGACCGCTTACCTCTCCCACGCCCGCAGCGGACAGCCCATAAGGCAGCCAGCGTTTTGGCGCGGCTTCCAGGGGCGGGACGGCTTGCGCTGGCGCCGCCGACAGCCATCCGCGGTCCGCCATATCCAGTCGGACGCACGCCTTAGTAGACAAGCTCGTCGTCCTTTCCGTCCAAGAGCATGATCTCACCGGAGGCCGCCAGCTCCTTGGCCATATTGACGAGGAACTGCTGCGCCTCCTCGACGTCGCGCAGCCGTACTGGACCGGTTGACTGCATGTCGTCGCGCATGATTTTAGCCGCGCGCTCAGACATGTTCTTGAAGAAAAGTTCGCGCAATTGTTCGCTTGCGCCCTTCAGCGCGATCATGATCCGATCATTGCCGGCCGAGCGCATCAAAGTCTGGATACCTACGCCGTCCAGCTTGATCAGATCTTCAAAGGTGAACATCAGAGCCCTGATCCGATCTGCAGTCTCCTTGCTCCGGTCCTCAAGAGCGTTGATGAAGCGGGTCTCCGTGGTGCGATCGAAATAATTGAAGATTTCTGCCATCAACTCGAGATTATCACGACGATTTGTTCGCGCCAAATTGCTCATGAACTCGACGCGTAACGTCTGCTCCACGTCAGCCACGATCTCGCGCTGAACGACCTCCATCCGCAGCATCCGCATCACCACTTCCGTGGCGAAATCGTCCGGCAGATTGGCCAGCACCCGTGCGGCGTGTGCCGGCTCGATGCGCGACAGGACGACCGCCACAGTCTGTGGGTACTCATTCTTTAGATAGGATGCCAATACCGTCTCGTTCACATGGGCCAGCTTGTCCCAGACCGTGCGTCCCGCCGGGCCGCGAATCTCCTGCATGACGGCCGCGACCCGGTCAGCATCGAGCACGCGGAGCAGCAGTTTCTCCGTGGCGTCGAACCCACCGACGACGCCCCCGTTGCGGGTTAGGCGCTCACCAAACTCCTGCAGCAGTTGCTCGACAACCGCGGCATCGACACGGCCGAGCACCGCCATTGTCTGCGAGATCTCCATCACCTCCTGATGGTCGAGCATGCCGAGTAACCTGCCGGCGTCGGCCTCGTTCAGCGCCAACATCATGATCGAAGCCTTCTCCGCCCCGGACAGCGTCTCGCAATTGACCGCTCCACTCATGGCATACCCCGTCAGCGTCCGTGCAGCCAGCCACGGACCACGCGTACGGCCTCCTCGGGACTTCCGGCGATGGCCTTCGACACCTCCCCGAGCAGGGCGGCATGGACATGGCCACGCACATTCTTCAGCTCGATTAGGTCGGACGCCCCAGCCGGCACGCCGGCATCCAGAGCGGATGCCGGCGGTGGCGTGTCGACCATGACTGGCTCGCGGACGACCACCGGATTGCCCGCCCGGTCGACACCCACCGTGGCGCCGGTGGCTCCATGGACCAGCAAAGGCTTGCCGTCGGCACCGAGAACGACAGCGGTCGCGGTCGGCGAAAGCGCTGGGGAAAGCGTGAGCACGCGCTTGACGATGGGCCGCACGCCGAAGAACAGCACCATCAAGGTCAGCGCGCTCAGCACCACCAGATCGACCATGTTCCCATAGCTGTCCGACAACAACGCCGACCAAGTCGGCTCCGCTGCGAGCGGTGGCGGCGATTCGGTGAACTGTCGGCTCACCACCTCGACCACGTCGCCGCGAGCCTCATCGATTCCCACCGCACTGCGGATCAGAGCCGCCAGCTGCGTGAGTTCGTCGGCACCTCGCGGCTCATACGCCTTGGTGCCATCCGCCTGCTCACGATGGATGCCGTCGACTTGCACCGCGACCGACAGCCTGCGAATCGAGGGACCGCGCTTGGTCTGGTTTCGCACGGTCCGCGAGATCTCGTAGTTGACGGTTTCTTCGGTCCGCTTGGTGCGCTCGCTGCTCGCCGGCCCCGGATCCGCGGCCGACCGCTCCGTCGGCAGATTGTTCGTGGCGCTCACGGCCGCCGTTGTCTGGCTCTCCTTCTGATCGCTGGCTTCGTCGGTCGTCTGGGTGCTGCGGACCACTTGGCCCTGCGGATCGAACAATTCGGCGGTGGTGGCGAGTTCATCGAAGTCCAGATCGGCGCTGACCGCTGCGTCCACCTGGCCGGCACCGACCGTTCGCTCCAGCAACTGGACGATCTTGGCCCGCAGGCGCTCTTCTAGAGCAACACGAAAGTCTTCGGCGTCGCTGGCCGATGGCTCCGTGCCCGGCGACGACTGCTCGGCCATCAGATTGCCGGCATCGTCCACGAGGGTCACGGCCTCTGCCTGCAGCCCGGGCACCGCAGCCGCCACGAGGTGCCGGATCCCGGCGACCTGACGCTTGTCGAGCGCCGGCTGGCCGCGCAGGGCGAGGACGATCGATGCACTGGGCTTCACCTCCTCGCGGCCGAACAGGCTTCGCTTCGGCTCCACAATGTGGACCCGGGCCGAGCGGACCCCATGCAAGGTCCCAATCGTCCGGGCGAGCTCGCCCTCAACGGCTCGTTTGAGGTTGATGTTGCCCAGAAAATCGCTGGTGGTGAACGGATTGGCCTGATCGAAGAGCTCATAGCCGACCGGGGCCCCGACCGGCATTCCGTCCTCGGCCAGTGACATGCGCAGGCGCAATGCCGAATCGGCAGGCACCATGATGGCGTCGCCACTCGGGCTCAGGCGATAGGGTACGGCCATCGTCTCCAGTCGGCCGACCAACTCCTGCGCATCGGTGAGCGCCAGACCCGAGAACAGCAGCGTGTAGGAGGCTTCGGTTGCCCTAGATATTATATATGCAAAAAAACCCAGGAGGCAGACGGCAACCGCCCCAAGAGCAAGGATACGAGCCGGCCCCAGCGTCTGCGCAAGTTCGACCAAGGGGGCAATCACCCTGCCCCCGTTCGACCGGGAGGGCTCGGCCCCACCACCCGCAACCATCGCTGCCCTCTGATCCATCAGCCCCAGCCATGCCCGGGTTCCAGCTCGGATGCAGCAACCCTAGTCAGCGCATGGTGAAGGGCAGGTTAACAGCGTATTGGGTCGGGCCGGCCCTCGCTGCGCGGTCAGCTGTGGCGGAAGTCCTGCAGACGGGTGACACGCAGGGCGCCGGGACCATGGCGGTCGATCGCCTGCTCCCACGCGGCAAACTCCTCGGCCGACAGACTGTAGCGATTGCAGGCGTCGTCCAGGCTCAGCGCCCCGGTCTGCACCGCCGCCACCACCTGGAGCTTGCGCCGCGCCACCCAACGGCGGGTTTCTGGCGGTGGCAGGTCCTCGACCTTGAGGGTACGCCTTTCCGCCCGTGACGGCGGTCCCTTGTACTGGCTCAGATCCGGCATCGGGCGTCTCCAAGTAAAGATTCATCCGCGCGCATCACAACCTCATTCCGTATATCTAATCGTCGTCATTTAAATATCGACTAATGCGACGACATATACTTTGGATAATTTACAGTAACCAATATATCACTAAAATAGAAGCACCTCGGCTCAGCCGGTCATGCGTATCAGCTCCTCCAGCATCTGATCGGTGGTATTGATGATCTTGGCATTGGCAGAATAGGCACGCTGCGTCACGATCATCTTGGTGAATTCTTCGGCAAGATCGACATTGGCCCCTTCCAGGGCCGCCGGCGCCACAACCCCGGCACCACCATGGCCGGCGATGCGAAGATTATATTCTCCAGATACGTCCGTCTGCGCATAGACATTGCCCGAGCGGGCATCCAAGCCCGAAGCATTGGCGAACGTGGCGATCGGCAACTGGTAGAGCCGTCGATCCTGCCCGTTGGTGAAGGATGCGATCACGTAGCCCTGCTCGTCGATGCGCACAGCGTTCAATTCGCCTACCTCCGCACCATTCTGGGTGACGAATGCGACGCTGGTTGGGCTGGCGAACTGACTCAGGCCGTCGACGCCGCCCACCGTACCGAAATCGAAGCTGAGCTGGCTCGGATCGGCACCACTGGTGGCTGCCCACCGGGCTTCGACCGGCGAGCCGGGCACACCGGACACGAGCGGGGTGAGCACGGCGCTCTGCAGCGTGCCGTCGCCTGCGAACGTCACGGTCCCGGATGCCAGGAGCCCGTTCGGGTGGGCGACTGCATCGAGATCGCCGACGGCACCACCGACCTCGACCGCCCAGCTGTCGGCACCACCAGTATGCAGAAACGCCAGGGTCAGATCGTGCGCGCGACCGAGACTGTCATAGACCTGGATGGCACGGGTGAAGCTCGGCTGCACCCCGCTCGTACCACCGGAGGTCTGATAGGCCGTCAGGTCGCCAGCCGCGTAGTTGCCAGCGTAAACTGGCTGATCGGCATCGAGATTGGCGCCAATTCCAACCCGCGTCGTGGCGGCGGCGAGACCGTTGATGCTGTGCACGTTGACGGTCTCGAGGCTGTTGAGATTGGCGATGGCCTCATTGGCATCTAATGCCCAACCTTGCAGGTAGTAACCTGACGGGGTCCGCAGATCGCCTTGGGCATCGGGATTGAACGAGCCGGCTCGAGAGTAGAGCTGCTCTCCCGCACCGCCTGGCAGGCTCCTGACGACGAAGAATCCGGCCCCGGAGATCGCAGCGTCGGTGGATGAGGCACTGCTCTGAATGAGGCCCTGGCTGGCCACCGTCGCAAAGCTGGACACGCGGACTCCACCCGGGCTGTAGGTGGAGCTGCCTCGGCTGCGGGTCACCATGCTGGCAAACTGTGCCTCGGCCCCCTTGTAGGCCGTCGTGTTCACGTTGGCGACGTTGTCCGAGATCATGCCCATGGCGCGGCTCTGCGCGTTCAGGCCGGACACACCGGAGAAGAGAGATCCGAAAAGGCTCATGGACTTGCTTCCGAGCTGGTGAAACGTGCCGCGCCATGGGCGCAGCCCTCAGTCCGCTTGGCGAACGGCGCGGATCGCACTCAGGGGTACGGCCGTGCCCTCGATCAGAAGGGTCGGCTGGCCCGCCTTCGGCTCGATGCCCCGGACCTTGCCAGTGACCAATTGCTCGACCCCGACAGCCGTGCCGTCGGCCCGCGTCGCCTCGATTCGCACCGTGTACTGGCCGGCCGCCGAGCGACGGCCAGCCGCATCGGTGCCGTCCCATCGCAGCAGATTGTCGCCGGCGTCCATGCTTCCGGGGGTGGTCCGCACCACCCGACCGTTGGCATCGAGCACGCTGATGCGAACATCGCCGGCCGGCTCGGCCAGCTGGTAGTGAATCAGCGCATCTCCATCGGCCGCAAGCGCGATTTGGTCCGTGGCGGCAGTCACCTCCCGACCCAGCATGCTCATGGCCGATGTGGTTGCGCCGGACTGGACCGCGGCAGCAAGCTCCGAGAGCTTGGTATTGCTCTGGATCGCCTGCTCCACCGAGGCGAACTGGACCAGTTGCGAGGTGAAGCTGTTCGCATCCATGGGTGCCAGCGGATCCTGATTCTGGAGCTGCGTGGTCAACAGGTGGAGGAAATTGTCGAAGTTGGCGGCGAGGCCCTGGCTGGAGGACCTGACGCCCGTGCCGCTGGTGGCACCGACCGAGCTGATCGTCATCGCCGTTCCCATTCGGCTGGAGCTGGGCAAGGATCACACATGGAGATCGAGCAGGCCGTGACGGGTCCAGACCGGGCGCACGGCCTCGACGGTCCCGGGTTCGTCCGGCAGGCCTCGCGGTGCCGACGCACCCGGCGGCGGCTGATGGGATCCGGCATCCTCGCCATTGCCGTCCCGCAGGGTGAACCCGACGCTGCCCGAGTCGACGGTGAAGCCTGCCGCGGAAAGCACCTCCGCAACGGCGCGAGCATCGCGTTGGAGGAGCAGCAACGTCTCCGGCCGGTCGACGGTGAACAAGGCGGCCGCCGTCCCGGCGTGGTCCAGCCGGAGGGCCACTTCCACCCGGCCCAGATCGGCCGGGTCCAGCTGGATTCTCAAACGCTGGCCATCACCGGCTTCCGTCGCGATCAGCCGTGCCGTTATCGGTCGCCCCTGATGGACGGCCAACCCGAGCGGCACCGGGCGCGGTTCGCTTGATGGAGCGGATGATAACGGCGAGGAGGCGGTGTTCGAATGGGCAATGGTCGCCTGCAAAGGCGCCCCTCCAGCCCGCGGTGCAAGGTCTACAGACCCGCCGTCGGAAAGTGCTGTACCCGGCAGCTGCATTGGCAGCCCACCATCTGGCCCAACGCCGTCGACCCCTCGCTGTCGGCCGTCACCAGATCCCGGAAGGAACGCCAGGTGCCGCTCAAGGGCGGCTCTGCCCATGCCATGTGGATCCGACGGAACGGATATAGCGTCGCTTGCAGCCTTGCCGATCGCCCGACCCTCTGGCGGAGCAGGGTCCAGGAATGGCAGGCCCGAACGGGATGTGGCGGCTGTCTGCGCGCTGGCTCGCGCCCCGTCGCTGGTGGTGTCCACCGGCTGCTGCAGCGCAGCGACCGACACCAGCGTACCGGCGGCGGACTGGCCATCGCGAGCAACTGGTCCGGCTACCTGCTCCTCCGCAGGCGCGATGACGACGGCGCCGGGCGCCAGCAGGTTGGCGAGCACGGCAAGAAACGGATCATCAGCATCAACACCTGAAGGAAAAGCAGGTGCTGCCGACAACGGAACGGACGTCACCGCCGACGTCGAGGTGGGAAGGGTGTCCATGCGCCGGGCTGTTGCAACCCGTGTGCCAAGCCGAAGAAGCTAGCGTTGACGCCACCTGGACCGTCACGCGGCCGATGCTACTGGGGCAGGATCTGCCGGGTGTGGAAAATCTTGCCGGGTGGAGAAGCGTCGCTTCGCGCTAGTCCTCGCGGTAGGCCCGCTCGCGCCGCTCATGACGCTCCTGCGCCTCGATGCTCAAGGTCGCAATCGGCCGTGCTTCGAGACGTCGAATGCCAATCGGCTCCTGCGTCTCCTCGCAGTAGCCGTAGCTACCGTCCTCGATTCGCTTGAGCGCCGACTCGATCTTGCTGAGCAGCTTGCGTTCCCGGTCACGGGTGCGCAGCTCGAAGCTGCGCTGGATCTCCGCGGACGCCCAGTCGGACTGGTCCGGGAGACGCATGTCCTCTTCCTTGAGCTGGCGCAAGGTGACATCGGACCCGCGCAAGATCTCGTCACGCCAACGAAGCAGCTTGCGCCGGAAGTATTCGCTCTGGCGCGCATTCATGTACGGCTCGTCCTCGGACGGACGATAGTCGGCGGAGAAGGTATCGGACATCCGACCTCCGTCAGCTGGCGTAGCTCCTTCAAGAGTCATGCGCTTGTCTTCCAGCGTTGTGCACCGGAGCGTCGATACCGCTCAGCGCCTGCCCGGCGAGATCTGTTCGGCTGGCCGCCACTTACCCCAGACGGTCACGCCTGCGCAACCGGAACCTTTGTCTTGACATACCCTTAAGCCGTTCTGACCAGTCAGGTTTCCGCTCCGTCACAGGGAGGCCTGCCCTAGCCCATGGACAACGCGCAGGTGCAGTCGGCACGCCGTCGAATTGCGATGCGCTCCATGGCAGCGGCGGCACCATCGTAGAGCACAAGTGTACCCGACAGGGACGCGCCAATCCCGACCAGTTCCTTGACCACCTCCACCGCCTGCAGTGTGCCGACAACTCCAGCGACCGGTCCCAACACCCCGCCTTGGGCGCAGCTCGGCAGCACGTCATCGCTCATTCCTTCCCCGAACACGCATCGCATGCATGGATGGGGCCAGCCGAGATAGGACTTATACGTGGTGAGCTGACCGTCCAGGCCCTGCACCGAGGCGCTGACCAATGGCCGGCACAGGGCACGGCAGGCGTCATGGACCGCAAGCCTGGTCGGCAGGTTATCGCTGCCATCCGCGACCAGGTCGTAGTCTTCAACAAGCGTCCGCGCATTCATCGCATCAAGGCGGACGTCATGTGGCACGATCTCGATCTGGGGATTGAGCCGGCGCAGATGGTCGGCGGCAGCGGCGACCTTCGGCTGGTCAAGCGACATCGAATCGAACAGGATCTGCCGCTGCAGGTTGGACACGTCCACCCGGTCATGATCGACCACGCCCAGGGTGCCAACACCGGCGGCAGCCAGGTAGAGAAGAGCGGGGCTGCCCAGGCCCCCGGCGCCGATCACGAGCACGCGCGCCGACTGGAGGCGAAGCTGGCCGACGCCTCCGACCTCCGGCAACACGATATGACGCGCGTAGCGTCGGATCTCGGTCTCGCTCAGACGGTCCCGGCTCACCCATCAACCCTTCGGCGTCGCACGCAGAAACTCGGGCTCCCAACAAGGTTCCGTTAACCATAGGGGACTAGGCTCGCCGATGACAGAGCGGCAGGCATGCAGGCGTGACGGAGCTCATGAGCAAACATGGTGACAGCGCGAGAGATGATGCGGAGCCGGTGTCGGCTACGATCCAGCTGCAGTCGCTGAGTATGGCATTGGCCGGTATCAGGCGCCGGCTCGCCGATGGCACGCCGCTTGAACGCAGCATCCTAGATCGCGTCGCGGCCTCGCTTGCCGCTCACCCGTCTGCAGGCGAGCGCGACTCGGCCACTGCCGGCGCCATGATCGTGCTGATGGACGAGATTGTCGGTCTCGTCGGGCAGCTTGAGCACGAAAGGGATGAAATGCGCCAGCGGATCCGGGCATGGGGCCGGCACCAGCGGGCACAGTCGACCTATGCGGCCCGACGGCCGTCACCATGATCTCGTTCCCCGTGGGGGCCGAAGCCCTGTGCCGCGGGTTGTCGGCACTGGCCGGCGTGCTGATGGTACTGGCCGCCGGGGCGTGGCTGCTGCAACGTCATGGTGGCACCGCCTTCCGGAGACCCCGACCCAGCGGCAGGCTGGCCATCACCGCCCGCATGGCGGTGGACGCACGCACCCGGCTGGTGCTGGTCCGTCGCGATGCCGTCGAGCATCTGCTGGCTATCGGGCCGAGCGGCATTCAGCTGCTGGAGACGCTTCCCGCCGCGCCGGGGCAAGCCGATACGGCCACCGGCCGATGATCCCGCGCACGCATGCATCGGTGAGCCGGATTCTGGCGCTCCTGGCAGGTATCGCCACCTTTGCCGGCAGCAGTGCTCTTGCCCAGTCGATTAGTGTCGACCTGGGGTCGCATGGCGGCAGCGTGTCCGGTCAGATCGTCCAACTGGTGCTCCTGATCACCGTGCTCAGCCTTGCACCGTCGATCCTGGTCATGGTGACCTCATTCACCCGAATCGTGATCGTCCTCTCGTTCCTGCGCACGGCGATTGGCCTGCAGCAGACACCACCCAATTCCGTGCTCGCCGGTCTGGCCCTGTTTCTCACCGTTTTCATCATGAGCCCGACCCTGGAGACCGCCTATCATGAGGGGCTCGAGCCGATGCTGGCCGAGGAGATAGACGAACGCGAGGCACTGAGTCGGGTGATCCTGCCGGTGCGGTCGTTCATGCTACGACAGGTGCGGCCCGACGATGTGGCGCTGTTCATCGAAATCGCCCGCTTGCCACCACCGGCTACCCTCGATCAGGCGCCGCTTCGGGCACTTCTGCCGGCCTTCATGATCAGCGAGCTGCGCCGGGCATTCGAGATCGGCTTCCTGATCTTCCTGCCATTCCTGATCATCGACATGGTCGTGGCGTCCGTCCTGATGTCGATGGGCATGATGATGCTGCCGCCGGTGATGGTCTCACTGCCATTCAAATTGATCTTCTTCGTGCTGGTCGACGGCTGGGCATTGGTGGTCGGGAGTCTCGTTCAGAGCTTCGCCCCGGGCTGACCCGACGAGCGCTCAGCGGACGCAATCGAGCAACGGGCCGAGTTGCCCGATGCGACGCTCGATCGTGCGTGCCCGCTGCTGGATGTAGCGGCTGGGTCGTTGCGGCGACCACTGGCGCGGGTTAGGAAGGACGGCGGCGATCAGCGCCGCCTCGCGCCGGGTCAGGGCACTTGCGGGCTTATCGAAATACTTGCGGGAGGCGGCCTCGGCGCCGTACAGGCCCGGTCCCGTCTCCGCGACATTCAAATAGATCTCGATGATCCGTCGCTTGTTCCAGAACAGCTCGATCTGAGGCGTCAGCATCGCCTCGAAGATCTTGCGCACCGGATCCCGCCCCGGCCAGAGCAGCACATTCTTCGCGACCTGCATCGTGATCGTGCTGGCACCACGGGTGCTCTCGCCAGCCCAGGCGCGGTCGAACTGATGCTCCAACTCGGCCCAATCGAAGCCTGCGTGCTCACAGAAACGGTTGTCCTCCGACGCAATCACGGCCTGGGGAAGCTCGGGCGAGATGCTGCTCAGCGGCCGCCACGCCTTGGTCAGCCCCTCGCCCTGGATCAATCGCCATACCATCAGCGGTGTGATCGGCGGCGGTACTACCCGATACACCAGGATCAATGCCGATGGCAGGAGCAGGAGGACCAGCAGCCATCGCCTGACCGCTGGCAGTGCCAACACCCGCCGCCCTCGGCGAAGCCATCCCTTCGCCAGACGCGGCCCCTCCGCGCGCTTACGCATGTTGTTCTGGGCCAGGGGAGCCTCGCCTCGGCGATTGTTCACGGCAGAACCGCGCCACGCCGCTTAAGGCCCGGCGCGGCCCATGTCCAGCCCGGGCTGCCTGCCGGCGCTAGGCGGCCAAGTCGCGATGCTTGTCGACGATCGCCTGCGCCAATCGATCCGGTACTTCCTGCAGATGATCGTAAGCCCAATCAAAAAAGCCGGTCCCCTGGCTGAGGGAGCGGAGGGTCACGATGAGGTCATGCATTTCACCTTGAGGAATCTGGGCCTTGATATCGTCCCAGCCGCTCCAGTCGGGTTTGGCGGCATAGCCTAGGATCTGGCCGCGCTTGCCCGAGACCAACTGCAACGCTTTGGCGGTGTAGTCAGCCGGCACCGAGATGGTGACGCTCAAGATGGGCTCCAGAAGCACCGGCTCGCACTGAGGCAGCCCCTCTTTGAGAGCCTGTGCCGACGCCAGCTTGAACGAAAGCTCATTGCTGTCGACACTGTGAAATTGTCCGTCATTGAGCGTTACAGCGATGTCGACCACCGGGAATCCCAATGGACCCCGCTGCAGATACTCGCGCGCACCGGCCTCGACTGCGGGTATGAACTGGCGAGGCACAGTGCCACCGACGACCTTGTTCTCAAATTGAAAGCCCTCGCCGCGCCCAAGTGGCCTAATGTCGATCTTGACATCGCCGAATTGGCCATGGCCACCGGACTGCTTCTTGTGCCGACCATGTGCCTGGGCAGCCTTGCGGATGCTTTCGCGATAGGGTGTGCGTGGTGCCTGCAACTCGACCTCGACATTGTACTTGTTCTTCAGTCGTTCCAAGGCCACGCGCAGATGAATCTCTCCCTGCCCCCAGAGAAGTGTCTGGTGGGTTTCCCGGTCATGATCGACGAGCAGCGCCGGATCCTCGTCCGTGAGCTTGGCGAACGCGCCGGACAGCTTCACCTCGTCGGCCCGGTTGGCGGCCGCGACCGCGAAAGAATACATCGGCCGGGGTGCAGGAGGCTGTGGCAGCTCGCCCTCGGCCGCACCCAGTATGGCACCCGTACGGGCACCATCCAGCCGCGCCAGCGCCACGATCTCGCCCGCCTCGGCGGCACCGATATTCTGTTGCTGGCTGCCAAACAGGCGATAGACTCCGCCCACACGCATATCGCCGAACGTCGTGCCGTCCTTCACCGAGCCTCGCCAGATACGGACCAGAGACAGCTTGCCGGCGTGGGGCAGATAGAGATTCTTCAGGACTTGGACGATAGGAGGACCATCCGCCTCCAGGCCGAGACTGGCCATCCGAACCTTGGGCTCGGGTGCCTCGTGAGCCAGCGCCTCGAGCAGCCGCCGCACACCCATGTCCTGGTCGGCCACGCCCAAAAAGACCGGCACCACCTGATCGGCACCCAGCGACTTGCGCAGGTCACTGAGGATCAGTTCCGGTGGCGGCTCCTTGTCGTCGAGCAATTGCTCGAGCAGGTCGTCGTCGAAGTCGGCTAAGGTCTCCAGCATCTCGCGGCGCGCCGCCTGTTCGAGTTCGCGGTGCTCGGCCGGGACCGGGATAATGTCCGATGCCTGGCCGCGGCGGAAGGCGTGCGCCTCCTCGGTGATCAGATCGATGTAGCCAATCAGGTCCTCGCCGCCGCCGATGGCGTATTGATGGGGCACCACAGGCCGCGTGCTGATCTGGCGCAGGGTCTGGAGAATGTCCTGATACCGGACCTCGGCACGGTCCATCTTGTTCACGAACACGAAGTGCGGGATGGCGTGCGCGTCGAGGAACTGAAGGAGGGGTGCGATCACGATCATCCGCTCGAGCGCTGGCTCGACGACGACCACGGCCGCATCGCAACCCAGAACAGCGCTGTATGCTTCCTGGACGAACTCGATCGAGCCAGGGCAATCCAGCATGGTGAAATCGATGCCATGACACGTGAAGCTTGCGGCGCTGACCTCGGTGCTCATCTGCCGCGAACGCGCTTCCGCGCTGCCATCGCCTACAGTCGTGCCGTCGGCGACATTGCCCTTGCGGCCAATGGCACCAGCGGCGAAGAGCATGCTCTCGAGCAGTGTGGTCTTGCCGGACCCACTGCTGCCCACCAGCGCCACATTCCGCGCCGTTGCTTTCGCTTCCATGTGCCCTCCCTGGCTTCTGCTTCTTGCGGCTCACCGGCTGCCGCCCGAGGCCGGGCGTGCCACGCGGCCCTTTCGCGAAAGTGCATGTTCGAAGCGGACCCGAGCCTTGGCAACTGGAAAACGACAATAGCGTGACGTGCACGATCCGCCGATGGCCGCGGTGACACTAAGATGGACCGTTGCGCCCGGGTTCGGCTTGGAGGAAAGTCGAAGGTAAGTCGGTGAGAAGTGAGAGGTGAATCGTCGGTGCGATTCACGGCCAAAGGCCCAGGTCGAGCGGCCTGCCCGGGAGGTCGTCATGGAGTGCGGTGACCTCGAACGCTATCTCGAGGCGTTCTTGGACGGTCGGCTGAGTCAAAGTCGTGGCGCATTGCTGCGGCGCCACTTGCAGGCGTGCGATGGTTGTCAGGCGCGCGTGGAACGTTTGCGACAATTTGAGCGCGACACGCAGCGCCGCTTTCGGGCGCTTGATCAGTCAACTTCGGTCTGGCGGGGATTGGAGCTGGATCTTGTGGTCAGCAGTCGCTCTACACCGGCCGGTCGCCTGCTTGCTTTGCCAAGGGTCGCATCCCGGGTGACCGGAGGATCGCTGGAACCCGGCGCAGGCGCCCGTCCGCGCCATGATCCGGCATTGCCGCCGCCGTCTACGGCCGGACGTAGCCGAGCATCACGAATAGCCGGGATCCTGCTCGTCGCCATGGCATTCGGTTCGCTCTACCAGCTGGCACGCTCATATGGTCGCCCCGCGGACGACCTCGAAGCTGCTGCCGATGTCTACATGCAGTTCCGCGACGGCGCCGCCGTACCGGCACTGCGTAGCCACGATGGCGAACAATTGCGCCGTTGGCTGTCGGCCGAACTGGGCACCGGCATGCCGACGCCGCCACTCCCCCCCGGCTATCATCTGATCGGTGCGGATCGCGCCTCACTACCTTCCGGTCTAGCCGGTACCGTGCTCTACGGAGCGAGTGCTGGATCGCCGGACCCGGCCGTCATGCTGTTCGTACGACCGGCCACAGGCCGCGAGGCCGACCCGAGCGCTCCAGATGAGCCTGCCACGACGGAGGCGAAAGAGGGTCTGCATGAGTTTGCATGGTACGCGAACGGGTTCAGCTACACCGTTGTAGGCGCACAGCCTCCGGCCGCGCTAAGCACATTCGTGCAGCATTAGGTTCGCCTGCCACTTGGGATTGGTGAGGAGCCGAAACAACCTTACCTGTCACATGATTGGCACACGATATGGTATTTAAGTTGAATTGCGGTCTGTTCAGCGTCCGGTTATTATGCGCCGATGATCAGGGAGTTGACATACTCGACGCGATTGGCCTCCGGGCGGCAGGTGCGTTGGATCGATTCCGCGGGCGCTTCACCGGCGGAGGATGATGAATTTCTGGTCGATAGCGGATCGCTGGGCCGTGTCAGCTACGAAGATGGCAACCCCTGCATCGGCATCGTGGTAGGGTGCGTGTTGAGTCTGCCCCTATGGGCGGGCCTCCTGACGCTCCTCTATTTGCTGCACTGAGCCCAACGAAATCTGATTCCAAAAGCAGCTCGACCCTTCAGGAGCTCGGGCGAGCGATTCGACCAAACGGCTGAACGGACGGCATGCGCGACGATCAGATCTTTGGCGTGATCGCCAGCATAGCCCTGCTCGTATGGCTGCTCGGGCGGCGCCGTGGCGGAGATGTCCATCGGCGCTGGCCGGAGTTGGTGGCTTTGATCCTCATCGGTGCCGGCATCCTCTACGCGATCCTGCAATGGCTACTTTGGCTGCGCCACTGACGGGCATGCCTCAACCCAAGGGGCTGACACCGAACAGCCAGGGATGGAGCCAAAGGAAGACCACATACAGCCCGAGCGCCAAGGCTGCGCGCCACAACCCGATCTCGCCGGTCACCAGTCGCTGCCGTCGCTCGACGATGGCTGCAAAGGGCAGGTTGGAGGTAACCTGCAGAAACACGCCCCAACCGGCCGCATTTTCCCGGGTCCGGCGAGCATCGATGCGCCAAGCGCCGACCACTGCCAATACTATGAAGCTGGCGAAGAACAGTACTGACGCCGCGTCGCCATTGGCAAGCAGGTGCAACGCCGCCCAAAGCGCCACGCCCCACATGAAAGGATGGCGGGTCACCCGGATGATCCCTACCGCGGGCGAAGCCGCATCGGGATCGGGTTGCTGGCCCAGAACGGTGGGATTGGCCGCCGTTACCGCACACACCACCAGCAAGAAGGCCAGGGGCATCAGCGCCAGCGCCAGATGGCGCACCACGGCACCGATTGGCCAAAGCGGAACGAATGGTGCATCGCGCCATGCCGTGACCAGCCAAACCAGCGCCACGACCGCAACGAGTGAGTAGAGGAGCCGATAGGCCCGCTCGCCGATCCGGCTTGTAAGATCGGCCCGCAGCGACGGCGCGGCGATCCCGAAATGGGTGCCGAGCAGGAACAGCGCCGCTATCGTGAGGTTGAGCATGAATCCCGCCGCTGGGCTGGCCGCGAGGCGAACCAGCGATCCGCTGGCACGGCAACGGAGGTATACGGAGAGCGACGGCGAGGCAAGGACGCGCGTCATGCGCCTCTGAATAGAGGCGTGCTATGGCTACCCATGGACTCGCCACTACCTTTCCGCAGATGTCGAGCGCCCCCGCCGCACGGACCGTCGATGCTGCCGCCCCGCGGCGGCGATCCATTGTGGCATGGATCACCCCCACCAAGTTGCGCCTGTTCAGCGGCTTGTGGCTGCTCACCTACGCTGCCACGCATCTCATCAATCACGCGCTGGGAATGGTGTCGCTCGTGGCGGCCGAGAATGGCCGCGCCGTTTTCCTGGCATTCTGGCGAATTCCGCTGGTGGAGACGACACTCCTGGCGGCACTGCTCCTGCATGCCGGGTTGGGTGTGTGGAGCCTGTGGCAGCGGCGCAGCCTGCGTATGGGCGCCACCAACACAATCCAAATCATCCTGGGATTGTTGATTCCGACATACCTTGCGGCCCATGTCATGGGTACCGGCTGGCTGCATCGCTGCTGTGGTGTCACGGACAGCTACAGTTTCGTGCTCGGGCGGGTTTGGCCGCAGGGCGTCGGCACGCTCACTGTCATGCTGCTGGTCATCTGGCTGCACGGCGCGATCGGGCTGCATTGCTGGGCGCGGCTGCATCCGGCCTACCGGCGCCTGCAGCCTTGGCTGTTGATGATCGCGACGCTCATTCCCGTTCTGGCCCTGGCTGGCGTCGTCAGTGGCGGCCGGGAAACGGCAGCGCGGCGCAGCATCGATCCCGCCGCCTGGTCCATGCTGGCAACGCAGCAGAATTGGCCCACCGACGCCCAGCGGGTGATCTGGGTCGACCGCCCGACCCGATGGATCGAAACCGGGTTTGTGGGACTGATCGTGGTCGTCTCGATCCTCTGGGTGGGGCGCTGGTTGTGGTCCCGTCGGCGGGACATCCGACTTACCTACCCCGGTGGGCGCACGATCATGGTGCCGCGCGGGCTCAGCATTCTTGAGGCCAGCCGCCTCTCAGGGATACCGCATGCCTCGGTCTGCGGCGGGCACGGGCGCTGCTCCACCTGTCGCGTCCGCGTGGGGCAGGGACGTGAGCGGCTGCCGCCGCCGTCGACGGCAGAGCGGCGCGTTCTTCGTCGCATCGCCGCAGCCGCCGATGTCCGCCTTGCCTGCCAGACGCGACCGATGGCGGACCTCGTGGTGACGCCATTGATGCCGGCCGCGGCGACGGCAGCCGACGTGCTCAGCCCCATGGCACCGCGCTACGGGATCGAGCGCGAGGTTGCGGTCCTGTTCGCCGATCTACGCAACTTCACGCACATATCGGAGAGCCGGCTCCCTTACGACACGGTCTTCATCCTCAATCGCTACTTCGGCGCCATGGGCAGCGCCATCGAGGCTGCCGGCGGTCTTGTGGACAAGTTCATCGGCGACGGGGTCATGGCGTTGTTCGGAGTCAATGGCGCGGCCGACGCCGCGGCAGGTGCCGCCCTGACCGCGGCCCGCGGCATGGCCGACGCCTTGGAGGATCTGAACCGGGAGTTGGCGGCAGAGCTCGATGTGCCGTTGCACATGGGGATGGGGCTTCACCTGGGTACAGTGATCCTGGGCGAAATGGGACACGGTCGAGCCAGGTCGCTCACGGCAATCGGCGATGTTGTCAACGTCGCCAGCCGGCTCGAGACCCTGACCAAGGAGCTCGGCTGCCAGCTCGTAGTCTCGCAAAGTGTCACCGACCGCGCCGGAATCAGCATCCTCGGCGCCACTCGACGCGACGTCGACGTACGCGGCAGGACCGGTCGCTTGGCGGTGCTCCTGGTCGCCGACGCCGCGGACCTGCCGCGCCTACCCGCTACCGGCGCCGACCGACACCGTGGATGGCAGCGCGCGCTCAGCTTGCTGAGCTGGGCACAGTGGCGTCGTGGTCGAATACCACCAGCCTAACGATGGTGGCGCCTCGGTGATCCACTGTTATCCAGGCCAATCATGTTTCTTGGGCTTGACACATGCGGGGTGGCGGAGCGCAAAGTCACCTACGCCACGGTGGGGAAACTCAAGCTGAGCATGACCGAAAATCCGCTGGCCCTGAGTGTCGAGGGCATCAAGAAGCAGTTCGGCCAGGTCGAGGTCCTCAAGGGCATCTCGGTCGGTGCGTCCAAGGGTGATGTCATCGCCATCCTCGGCGCTAGCGGCTCGGGGAAAAGCACTTTTCTGCGCTGCATCAATCTGCTGGAGACGCCCAATGCCGGGCGGATCGTCGTGGCAGGCGAGGAGATCCGCCTGAAGCCCGGCAAAGGCGGGGCCATGCGACCGCAGGACCCGAAGCAATTGGCCCGGATCCGATCCAAGCTGGCGATGGTCTTCCAGGGCTTCAATCTCTGGTCACACCTGACCATCCTCGAGAACGTGATCGAGGCGCCGGTCCATGTGCTGAAGGTACCACGCAAGGAAGCGGTCGAGCGAGCCGAGCAGTTGCTGAACAAGGTGGGCATCTTTCAGCGACGCAATGCCTATCCCGCGCATATCTCGGGCGGGCAGCAGCAGCGAGCGGCGATAGCGCGCGCGCTGGCGATGGAACCCACGGTCATGCTGTTCGACGAGCCAACCTCGGCTCTCGACCCCGAGCTCGTCGGCGAAGTGCTGAAGGTGATGCGCGATCTCGCCGACGAAGGCCGTACCATGCTCGTCGTCACCCATGAGATGGGCTTTGCCCGCGACGTCGCCAGCCAAGTGGTGTTTCTGCATCAGGGCCTGATCGAGGCGCAGGGCCCACCGAAGCCGATGTTCTCCGCGCCGCCGACGGAGCGGTTCAAGCAGTTTCTATCCAGCTTTACTCAGCAAGAGCGAGGCGCTGCCACTTGACGACGAAGGCGGCGCGGATGTCACACTGCATGCAACAGGTCGAGTTTCGGAGAGCCATCATGACATCATTCTCGCGCCGGCTGGCGATGATCGCCACCGTGGGCTTCTTGGCACTGACAGGCGGTGCTGAGGCCAAGGACTGGACCAAGATTCGCTTTGGCGTGGAGGGGGCCTACCC
>JAPJRA010000147.1 GCA_030824835.1 Geminicoccaceae bacterium
CAGTTAATGCGTGCACTCAACCGCTCGGGGGCGGCACGTCCGCTACCCAGCGGCACCTTGCTGCCACGGATGGCGGGCACCTTGCCGAGCTCGCCGGCCCGCGCAGCACCGGGCATCTTGCTCGGATTGACCGGAAGAGCGTCCTCGAACATCATCCGCTTGAGGATCGCACGGGCGCGGTTGACGCGGCTTTTGACGGTGCCGACCTCGCAACCGCACATCTCGGCGATCTCGTCATAGGGGAGGCCGTGCACCGCGGTGAGAACCAACACCTCGCGGTGAGTCTCGCTCAGCATCTTGAACGCCCGCTTGAAGGCAGCGATCTCGATACGACTTTCCTGCTCGGCCGCCACCCAGGCATGCCGCTCGAGCTCGTCGTCGGAGATTTCCGAGGTGACGTGCTTGCGGGCCACCACGCTCCTGAAACGATTGCGCAGGATGGTGAACAGCCACGCTTTGAGATTGGTGCCCGGCGTGAACTGATGCTGAGCCTGCAATGCGTTGACGATGGTGTCCTGCACGATGTCGTCAGCCAGATGCACATCGCCCCGCGTCAGGCTCCGCGCGAAGGCACGCAAATGTGGCACCAGCTCAGCAACGTCCTCCCGAAACACTTTCATCTCACGCTCTCTGGTTGCCTCGACTAGGTAGACATATGACCAACGCTCGGTTCGTGACAAGGTTCCCGAAAAAAATGGCGGGCATCACGAATGTCGGAAATCAGCCGCGATAGGCGGCCAAAGCCTGGGAAATAGCCACATCAAGGGTCTCGGGCTCGAAAGGCTTGGTGATCAGGAAAGCCGGCTCGGGCCGCTCCCCGGTCAGCAGCCGGTCAGGAAAAGCGGTAATGAAGACGACCGGCAAACGATAGTGCTCGAGAATCTCCCGAACCGCATCGATTCCCGAGCTGTCGTCGGAGAGTTGGATGTCGGCGAGCACCAAGCCTGGCGGATCAGCCTGTGCCAGCTCGACAGCCTCGCGGTGGGTGGTGGCGATCCCGGTGACCCGGTGGCCGCTTTCACCGACCGTATGCGCTATGTCCAGAGCGATGACCGGCTCGTCCTCGATGATCAGAATGCTGGTCGGTGGCTGTTGCCGCAGTTCGCGCTTTCCAGCCTGGAGCTCCTGCCGGATATCTTCCTCTGGTTGCCCCATGATCGCGGCGATCTGGGTCGACGAGAAGCCTTCCAGCGTCGCCAGGAGAAGTGCCTGCCTCCTCGCTCCAGCGAGTCGGGAGACGGCCTGAGCAACGATGCCCTCGTTTTCCGCAGCCCCTCCGTCGGTCTGTGCGTCCATGCCAATCGCCGCTTGTGCGCAGATGGCCGTGAGCGACCGGTAGAGGGACACGCGTAAGGCGTCGCGCTGGATCTGCGACGGATCGGCCAGCAACTGTTTAAGGCTCGCCGCCACCAATGCATCACCCATGCGCTGCTCACCGCTCAACGCCCGCGCATAGCGCCGGAGAAACGGCAAATGGCGCGCTACGTCATGCGCAAGTTCACTACTCATGATTGAAGGACTCTTAGAGACATCTGCCGGGCCTAGAACTTCGGGTTAAATTCCGATGGCTCTCAATCGTCCTCTTGCTCCGGCTTTAGCGGCGCAGCCTCGAACTCCTCGAGCAGGCGCATGATCTCGTCAGGCACCGCCTCACTCAACACCGGATCGTAGATCCGATGAAGCTGACGATTCAGCCAACGATCAAACCCCCGCTCCAGCATCGCTTCATCCGATTCCACAACGCTCACTTTGTTGGCATTGCCATTATCTTTATCGGGCCGTTTGCTCATCGGTCACCAGCACAGGTCCGCATCACGCCCGACCTATGAACGTGCCCCAGCGTCAATGGTTCCCACTCCCGCTTGCGGGCACTCGATCGGCAGCCCCTCCACTCTATAAATGAAGCCGGCACAAGTCCAGGATACAACTCTAAATTGAAATTATCGCAACGGTCGAATGTCGACTCCGGCTACTCGGCCGCCACCGCCATTTCGGTGGAGCCGTGTCCGGCCAGGCGCGTGCGCATGGTCTGGCAATACCAATCGACAAAATCACGGACGCCCACCTCGATCACCGGCGAGTAAGGGCCTGGGACATAAGCTGGAGACAGTGCCCCCAGCTGCGTCATCTCCACCAGACGACGATCTTGATCGTTGGTCGCGGTCCAGACCTCGATCAGGCGATCCATGTCATAGTCCACGCCGCCCACGGCATCCTTGTGCACCAGCCATTTCGTCGTCACCTGCGTTTCGGTCGGCGATATCGGCAGGACCCGGAAGCTGACCACGTGATCCGAGCCGAGATGATTCCAGGTATTGGGCAGGCTGAGCATGCGCACCGATCCCAGGTCGGGATCAGTCTGCTGCCCCAACAGGCGGCTGCTCGCCAGCTTGCCGTCCATGGTCATCGCCACCGCGCCATTGATGTAGGGCAAACGCACGGCACGGTAGGCATTGGTCGGCGGCGTCGGCAGGTAGGGCAGCCCCAGCGCCTCCCAGTCGCGGTACTTACGGTCCAGGAGTGCGCCGAAGGCAGGATCGGCACGAGGGTCGTCGACCGAATCGTATTCCGCCAGGGTCTCGCACAGCTCGGGATGGGAGCCGGCACAATGGTAGCACTCGCGGTTGTTCTCCATCACGAGCTTCCAGTTGCCTCGTTCGACGATGGTGCTTTCGTGCGCCACCTTGCAGCGCTCCAGATCCACCGGCGTTAGAAACGGCTCCACGTCGCGACGATATGCATCGAACGATGGCGGCTGCTCCGCGAGGCAGGCGAACACCCAACCGCCGACCACCTCCACGTGCACGGGCCGCAAACCGATACCGGCGGGATCGAAGTCCTGCCCCATATGGCGGGCGCGGACCAAGCGGCCGTCGAGATCGTAGCTCCACTGGTGGTAGGGGCAGACCAAGCGGCTGGAGCGGCCCGTAGCCTCGAGACAGACCCGGGCCCCGCGGTGGCGGCAGACATTGTGCAGCGCCCGCACCTGCATCTGCCGATCGCGCAGAATGATCAGCGAAGCGCTGCCAATCTCGACCCGCATCCAACGGCCGGGATCGGCAACCTCACAGCTGTGGCCGACGAAGATCCAGCTCTTGTGCCAGATGTGCTCCATCTCAAGCGCATAGAGCTCGGGATCGCTGTAGAACTCACGCTGCAGGCTGTAATGCGGGCGCCTCGCAGCCAGCAACTCAAGCATGCGAACGGAAGCGTCCATGGCGGTTCACCGGGCAGGCGCGTGGTATCAGCACCACCGCACACACCCCGCTAGCAGGCGCGCCCAGCCTCCATCTTTCTGGCCGGGACAGACGCTTGCACCTGGGCGACACACGGCCCGCCCGCATGAGAACGTGCCACCGCGCCACAGGGCGCGGTAGCCTTGTCGTCAGGTCTGGAGAATCAGGGATCGATCTCGGTGACCTTGGCCCCGGAGACGTCAATCCCCGCCATCAGGCCGGACTGCCCCCAGGTCACGACAACCAAAGGCTTCTGCATCGTCGACGTCGTGAGCGAGCCATCGGCACCGAAGTCCGCGGCCACCGCAGTCACGCCAGCGCCAAGCTGGAATCCCTTGGTCTTGCGAAATGTTTCCAGCGCTTCGGCCGTGTTGAAGAAATAGGCCTGCGAGAAGCTCTGCGCGCCCACCTGAAGTCCGAACGAGCCGCCGGCGATGTTGTAGTAACCGACGACCTTGCCGTCCTCGAACATCGCACCGTTGCCATAGAGGCCGCCGATACCCAGGCCGGCCTTGGTGATGTTCGGAAACACGAGCACGGCCTTGGCCGCATGATCGAGCTGCTTGGTGCCCGGGCGGCTTCGGTACAGATCGGCCAGCGCGGTCTCGGACTCCGCCGCGATATTGGCCTTCTCGGTGCCGGAACTCGTCGAGGCCGACACCGGCCCTTCCGTGTTGCTGCATGCCGCCAAGCCCAGCGCCAACAGAGCCGCCCCAAGCGCGGAGCGGCGGTCCATAATAGTCATCGGCTTCCCTCCCACACGTTATATCCACAGCGCACACAGCTACGACGCCCGAGCACCGCGGTTCCGGGCCATACTAGGATCGCTGTCAGTTGCTTACAATGTGCACAGGGCCGACCCAAGAAGTCGGCCCTGCGACGCAAAAGTGCCGCTTAAGTTCAGGCGTGCCCGACTGCCGGGCCAGAAGCAAGCAGCGAGCGCAGCACGTACTGCAGAATGCCGCCGTGCTTGAAGTAGTCCACCTCGTCGAGCGTATCGACACGGCAGAGAACCGGGATCTCCGTCACCGTGCCATCAGCCCGAGTGATCCGGCAGGTCAGGTCCATGCGTGGCCGCAGACCCTGCTCCAGTCCCAGGATATCGATGGTCTCGCTGCCGTCGAGGCCCACCGTCTTGCGATCCATGCCGGCCTTGAACACCAGCGGCAACACACCCATGCCAACCAGGTTCGAGCGATGGATACGCTCGAAGCTCTCCGCCAGAACAGCCTTCACGCCGAGCAGGTTGGTACCTTTGGCAGCCCAGTCGCGTGAGGAGCCGGTGCCATACTCCTTGCCACCGACCACGACCAGCGGCGTGCCGTGCTTCTTGTACTCCATGGCGGCGTCGTAGATGGACATCTCGGCGCCGTCCGGCCACAGCTTGGTCAGCCCACCTTCCTTGCCGCCCAGCATCTCGTTCTTGATGCGGATGTTGGCGAACGTGCCGCGCATCATGACGTCGTGGCTGCCGCGCCGGGCGCCATACTGATTGAAATCCTTGGCCTCGACACCACGACCCTGGAGGTACTTCGCGGCTGGGCTGGTTCGCGCGATGTTGCCAGCCGGGCTGATATGGTCGGTGGTGATCGAATCCCCGAGGAGGGCCAGGATGCGCGCGCCCGTGATGTCCGGCACCGCAGTGGCCGGATCCTTCTTCATGCCGGCAAAATAGGGTGGCAGCTGAATGTAGGTGCTGCTGTCGTCCCAACTGTAGGTCATGGCGGCGTTGTCGGAGCCGATCGAGGCCCAGTGGATGTCGCCGCTGAACACGTCCGCGTAGGACGACTTGAAACCCTCGCTGGTAACGGCGGAGCGTACCGCAGCATCAACCTCCTGCGGCGTCGGCCAGACGTCCTTGAGGTAGACCGGGCTGCCGTCCTTGCCCACGCCCAAAGGCTCGGTGGTGATATCCTTCAGCATCGTGCCTGCCAGCGCGTACGCTACGACCAGTGGCGGCGAGGCCAGATAGTTGGCCTTGACCTGGGCGTGAACCCGGCCCTCGAAGTTGCGATTGCCGGACAGCACGGCCGACACGACCAGCTTGCCGTCGGTGATCGCCTCGCCGATCTCATCCGGCAGCGGACCGGAATTGCCGATGCAGGTGGTGCAGCCATAGCCGACGAGGTCGAAGCCGACCGCATCGAGATCACCCTGCAGGTTGGCCTTGGCCAGGTAGTCGGTGACCACGCGGGAGCCGGGCGCCAGAGAGGTCTTGACCCAGGGCTTGCGGGTCAGCCCCTTCGCCACCGCCTTCTTGGCGACCAAGCCCGCAGCGATCATCACACCCGGATTGGAGGTGTTGGTGCAGCTGGTGATCGCCGCGATCACCACGTCGCCGTGGTGCAAGCTGTAGTCGGTGCCCTTGACCGGGGCACTGGCCGAGGCCGGACTGTCGCCGGCCAGCGTTGCCAGACCATCCTCGAAGCTCTGCTTGGCCGACTTCAACGCGACGCGATCCTGCGGCCGCTTCGGCCCGGCCAGCGACGGCTCGACGGACGACAGATCGAGTTCCAGCGTGTCCGTGAAAACCGGATCGGTCATGCCATCGTGACGCCACATGCCTTGCGCCTTGGCGTAGGCCTCGACCAGCGCCACGCGCTCCGGGGAGCGGCCAGTGAGACGCATATAGCCCAGCGTCACCTCGTCGATTGGGAAGAAGCCACAGGTGGCGCCATATTCGGGCGCCATGTTGGCGATGGTCGCACGATCGGCCAGCGGCAGCTTGCCGACGCCCGGCCCGAAGAATTCGACGAACTTGCCGACCACGCCCTTCTTGCGCAGCATCTGGGTGACGGTGAGCACGAGGTCGGTCGCGGTGGCCCCCTCCGGTAGGGCTCCGGTGAGCTTGAAGCCGACCACTTCGGGAATAAGCATCGAGACCGGCTGCCCCAACATCGCGGCCTCGGCCTCGATCCCGCCCACACCCCAGCCGAGCACGGCCAAGCCGTTGACCATGGTGGTGTGACTATCGGTGCCGACGAGGGTGTCGGGATAGGCAACCTCCTTATTGCCTTCCTTGCCGGTCCACACGACCTGGGACAGATATTCGAGATTGACCTGATGGCAGATCCCGGTGCCCGGTGGGACGACGCGGAAATTGTCGAATGCCTTCGAGCCCCAGCGCAGGAACGCGTACCGCTCGCCATTCCGCTCATACTCAAGATCGACATTGCGCGAGAACGCGCCACTGTTGGCAAACGCATCGACCTGGACCGAGTGGTCGATGACGAGATCAACCGGCACCAGGGGGTTGATCTTCTTCGGATCGCCGCCGAGGGCCACCATGGCGTCACGCATGGCCGCCAAATCGACCACGGCCGGGACGCCCGTAAAGTCCTGCATCAGCACGCGCGCAGGCCGATAGGCGATCTCCTGATCGGACGAGCGCGTCGCGAGCCAAGCCTGCATGGCCTTGAGATGCTCGACGGTGACGCTGCGGCCATCCTCGAACCGCAGCAGATTCTCAAGCAGGACCTTCATCGAGAACGGCAGCCGCGACAGGTCGCCCAGCGACTTCTCAGCTTCGGGGATCGAGAAGTAGTCGTAGCTGAGATCGCCGACCTGCAACGAGCGGCGGACCTGGAGCGTATCTTGGCCGGATACGGGCAACGGAGTTCTCCCTTTGATGAGATCACCATGCCGCGCGGCGGGGAGCGCCCCGATCTCGCGGAAGGACTGAAGGTGTATAGACCCGCGGCAAAAAGGCAGCAAACGCGGCGGATCGGCGCGGTGCCGCCATATCACGGGTTCAGCATAACTGCCATGCGGTCCCACCAGGGGCAATACCACCCGGGCCGTTGAATGGAGGCCGATGCCGTGGATGCGCTTTATGTCGGCCTGTTCGTCAGCGCCCTGCTCGCGGCCACGATGCTGCCGGGGGCCTCGGAGATCCTGATGCTCGGCCTCCTGGTCCAGGGGTTCGATGCATGGGTGCTCTGGCTGGTGGCCACAACCGGCAACGTCACCGGCTCGACGTTGAACTGGTGGATGGGCAGATTCGCGCTGCGGTTCGCCGACCGGCAGTGGTTCCCCGTCAGCGGGCCCAGTCTGGAGCGCGCCCAGGGCTGGTATCGGCGATGGGGACTACCGTCGCTGCTCTTTTCTTGGGTGCCCGGCGTCGGCGACGCCTTCACCGTCGCCGCGGGTGTTATGCGGGCGCCGCTGGTGCCGTTCCTTATCCTGGTGGCCATCGGCAAGGGGGCTCGCTATGGCGCCGTCCTGGCGGCCGGACAGAGCGTCGACCTCGAAGCATGGTTCTAGTCTGGCGCCTCATCGTGTCGCCTGCAGGCGGTCGAGCGCGACATCAAGCGAATTGAGCTTCGTCTTCTGCGTTGTCGTCAGCTTCCCGTTGAGAAGCTTGGTCTTCTCGTAGGGATCCTTGGCCAGGTCGAAAAACTCCCGCACCGGCCAT
>JAPJRA010000148.1:0-4624 GCA_030824835.1 Geminicoccaceae bacterium
GCCCAACATCCTGGGCTGGCTGCAGGCCACGAAGCCGGACATCGTGCTGCTCCAGGAGATCAAGTGCCAGGACGCGGCGTTTCCCACCGAGGCCGTGGGTGATCTCGGCTACAATGTCGCGGTCCATGGCCAGAAGAGCTATAACGGCGTCGCGATCTTGAGCCTTCGTCCGCTCGAGGACGTGACGCGCGGCCTGCCCGGCGATCCTGCCGACGAGCAGGCGCGCTATCTCGAGGCCAGCGTCGACGGGCTGCGCGTGGCGTCGATCTACCTGCCCAACGGCAACCCGATCGGCACCGAGAAGTTCGCCTACAAGCTTGCCTGGATGGAGCGCCTGCGGGTCCACGCCGCCGGCCTGCTGGAGCAGGACGACGCGGTGGTCCTGGGCGGCGACTACAACGTCATCCCGGAGCCGATCGACTGCCACGACCCCAACGCCTGGCTGGATGACGCGCTGTTCCAGCCGGAGAGCCGTCGCGCCTTCCGGGCCCTGCTGCATCTGGGCTTCACCGAGGCGTTCCGTGCCCTGCATCCCGAGGAGCGGGCCTACAGCTTCTGGGACTACCAGCGAGGTGCCTTCCAGCTCGACCACGGTATCCGCATCGACCATCTGCTGCTGTCGCCGCAGGCAGCCGACCGCCTGGTCGGCTGCACGATCGACAAGGACCCGCGCCGGCAGCCGAAGGCATCAGACCATACCCCGGTCGTGGTCGAGCTGCAGGACTGACGGGCCCGGCGGCCGCAACGCCGTCGCCACGGCCGGCCGCGCGCGCTAGGCTGCTCGCCAGTCTGGACGAGACGAGGGGAGGGTGCGGTGCCTGACCTGTATGACGGTGGCTGCTTCTGTGGCGTTGTGCGGTATCGGGTCGAGGGCGCGCCCCTGGACGCCGCCTACTGTCACTGTCGGATGTGCCAGCAGACCACCGGCGCGCCGGTGGTAGCATGGGGTAGCTGGCCCCGCGAGCGGTTCAGCTGGCGCGGGAGCGAGCCCAAGGTCCTACGCTCGTCGGAGCAGGCCGTGCGGCGATTCTGCGGCGAATGCGGCACGCAGGTGCTGTTCTGGACCGCCGACGCGCCGGCTCTGGTCGATGTCAACCTGGCCACGCTCGATGACCCCGCGCGCATCCGGCCCGAGTACCATATCTGGACGGCGAGCCGCATCCCCTGGTTCGAGACCGCCGACACGCTGCCGCGCCACGCCGACGCGGGTGCCGACGCCCGATTAATGCGGGAGCGGGGCCAGCGCGAGGAGCACGGCTGAGATGCGCATCACATCCCTACCTTGCGTGGCCGTGGCGCCGGGCTAGCCGGTCGGCTGGTCGAGACTGATGTCGACCATGAGCTCGTTGGCCAGCTTCTCCAGTAAGTCGCGGAGGTCGTCGGCTGGTACCTCGGGTGGCACCCGCAGCCGCGCCTCGGCCTCGAACAGGCTCTCGCCTGAGAACGAGCCGCTCACCACGCGGGTCGTCAGCTCTTCGATGTTCACGCCGCGGCCGGCCAGAGCCTGCGCGATCTCGCGGACGATGCCGGGCCGATCCTGGCCGACCAGCTCGAGCAGCAGGGTCCGATGCTGGGCCGGCTGCTCCTCGCGCAGGCCGTGAACGACCGTGGCCCGCAGCCCTTCACCCTCGAGCGTGCGCAGATCGGCAAGGAACCGCTCGACCTCGCCCGACGGCACCTCCACCAGCAGGATACCGGCGAACTGACCGGCCAGCCGCGCCATCCGGCTCTCGAGCCAGTTGCCGCCGGCGGCGGCGACGCGCTCGGACAGGGCGCGCACGAGTCCCGGCCGGTCCGCCCCGATCAGCGTGAGGGTCAATGCAGTCATGGGCGCCTCCCTGATTGGCCCCGATGGGGGCCGATCAGATGTGTCCGCCGGACCGACCGCCGTCAAGCCGCGCACGTCGCGCGCTAGATGTCGAGATTGACGACCTTCAGCGCGTTCTCCTGGATGAAGTCGCGCCGCGGCTCGACGACGTCGCCCATCAGGGTCTCGAACAGGGTGTTGGCCTGATCGGCGACACTCACCTTGACCTGGAGCAGGGTCCGCTTGTCCGGGTCGAGCGTGGTCTCCCACAGCTGCTCGGGGTTCATCTCGCCCAGGCCCTTGTAGCGCTGGATGGTCAGCCCCTTGCGGCCGGCCAGGAACAGCGCCTCGATCAGGCCGACGGGGCCGGTCACCGGTACTGAGAGGTCCTTGCGCTCCAGGGTGGCCGGCACCGCCAGCGCACCGCCGATCTCCGCCAGGACCGCTGCCGCCCGGCGGGCATCGGCGCTGCGGGCCAGCGCCGGGTCGAGGCGGAACCGCTCGCGCCGCTCGCCCTTGGTCTGGATGAAAACCAGCTCGCCCGTGGTCTCGGAGTGATGTGCCTGCCAGGAGCCGCGACCGGTGCCGCCCAGCATCTGCGCCACGCGCTGGGCCAGCTCCAGTGCCCGCACCTCGTCGTCCATCGCCTGCTCGGCAAAACCGCCGGCCAGCGCTATCGCCTCGACCAGGTCGATCGGCAGGCGGCGGGACAGATGCGCCAGCAGCGAGCGGCAGGTGCGCGCCTGCTCGACGAGCGCGCGCAGGGCCTCGCCGTCGAGGCGCGTGCCGTTGGCGGTGACGAGGTGGGCGTCGTCGAGGCTCTCGTCGACCAGGAAGGTCTCCAGCGCCGCGTCGTCCTTCAGGTAGCGCTCCTTCTGCCCGCGCTTGACGCGGTAGAGCGGCGGCTGGGCGATGAAGAGGTGGCCCTGCTCGATGATCTCGGCCAAGTGCCGGTAGAAGAAGGTCAGCAGCAGGGTGCGGATGTGCGAGCCGTCCACGTCGGCGTCGGTCATGATGACGATCTTGTGGTAGCGCAGCTTGCCGATGTCGAACTCGTCGCGGATGCCGGTGCCCAGCGCCGTGATCAGCGTCCCGATCTCCTGGCTGCCCAGCACCCGGTCGATACGGGCCCGCTCGACGTTGAGGATCTTGCCGCGCAGGGGCAGGATCGCCTGCACGCTGCGGTCGCGGCCCTGCTTGGCGGAGCCGCCGGCGCTGTCACCCTCGACGATGAACAGCTCGGACTTGGCCGGGTCGCGCTCCTGGCAGTCGGCGAGCTTGCCGGGGAGGTTCGCCACGTCGAGCGCACCCTTGCGCCGGGTCAGCTCACGGGCACGCCGTGCCGCCTCGCGGGCGGTGGCGGCCTCGACCACCTTGCCCATGATGGTCTTGGCCTCGACCGGATGCGTGTCGAACCAGCGCGCCATGCCCTCGGCGATGACATTGGAGACCACGGGCGTGACCTCCGAGCTCACCAGCTTGTCCTTGGTCTGCGAGGAGAACTTGGGGTCGGGCATCTTGACCGAGAGCACGCAGGTCAGGCCCTCGCGCATGTCGTCGCCGGAGAGCGCCACCTTGTCCCGCTTCAGCGTGCCGCTGTCCTCGGCAAACTTGTTGATGGCCCTGGTGAGGGCGGCACGAAAGCCCATGAGGTGGGTGCCGCCGTCGCGCTGCGGGATGTTGTTGGTGAAGCAGAGCATGGTCTCGTGGTAGCCGTCGTTCCATTCGAGCGCCACGTCGACCGTGACCCGGTCGCGCTCGGTGGCGACGACGATCGGCGAGTGCAGGGTCTGCTTCGTCCGGTCGAGGTAGCGCACGAACGCCTCGACGCCGCCGTCATAATGCAGCGTCTCTTCCTTGTGCGGCTCCTGCCGGCGGTCGGCCAGCTTGATCTTCACGCCCGAATTGAGAAATGCCAGCTCGCGCAGCCGGTGCTCCAGCACGTCGTAGGAGAACTCGGTCTGGGTGAAGACCTTGATCGACGGCATGAAGGTGATCTCGGTGCCCCGCCGCTCGTTCTGCGGGCCGACGACCGCCAGCGGTGCCACCGGCTCGCCGCCGTCGACGAAGCGCATGTGGTGCTCGTGGCCGTTGCGCCAGATGCGCAGCTCGAGCCAGTCGGACAGGCCGTTGACCACCGACACGCCGACGCCGTGCAGGCCGCCGGACACCTTGTAGGAGTTCTGGTTGAACTTCCCGCCGGCGTGCAGGACGGTCATGATCACCTCGGCCGCCGACACGCCTTCCTCGTGCATGTCGACCGGAATGCCGCGGCCATTGTCGGTGACGGTGACCGAACCGTCGGCATTGATCGTCACGCCGACCTCGTCGGCATAGCCGGCCAGGGCCTCGTCGATCGCATTGTCGACGACCTCGAAGACCATGTGGTGCAGGCCGGAGCCGTCATCGGTGTCGCCGATATACATGCCCGGCCGCATCCGGACGGCCTCCAGGCCCTTCAGGGCCTGGATCGAGCTGGCGTCGTAGACGGCCTCGTCGCGCGGCAGGGGTTCACTCATGGGGTGTCAACGCTCCGTTCACGACATGAAAGATGCGGGCCGCCTTGCGCAGCGGCGAGAACAGCCCGGCGTCGGTGCCGGTGAGCCAGGCCTGCGCGCCCAGCTCGATCAGGGATTCCAGCAGCTCACCACGCCGGCGGGCGTCCAGATGCGCGGTGATCTCGTCGAGCAGCAGGATCGGCAGGTCACCATGCCGGCGCAGGCGCAGTGCCGCCTCGGCCAGGACGATGCTGATCAGCAAGGCCTTCTGCCGGCCGGTCGAGCAGCGGGCCGCCGGCTCGCCGCCGGCGCTGTCGGT
>JAPJRA010000148.1:4634-7639 GCA_030824835.1 Geminicoccaceae bacterium
GTCGGTGACGACGAGATCGCTGCGGTGCGGCCCGACCGCGGCACCGCCGGTCAGCGCGTCCGACCGGCGCTCGCGCGCCAGTGTGTCGGCCAACCGCTGCTCGGCCGCCAGCGCCGGCATCGATTCGAGCCAGGTCTCGACCTCGCCGGTCAGCGCCAAGCGTGGTCGCGGGAAAACGTGGGTGGCCCCGACCAGCTCGGCGTCGAGATCGCGGACCAGGGCGCGCCGTGCGGCTGCCACGGCGACGCCGGCCTCCGCGATCCGGCGCTCGATCGCGGCCAGCCACGTGGCGTCGTGCCGCCCGCCGCGCAGCAGATGCGAGCGCTCGCGCACGGAGCGCTCGAAGGAGGCGACACGGGTGGCGTGGGCGGAATCGATCGCGAGCACCAGCCGGTCGAGAAAGCGCCGTCGCCCCGAAGCACTCTCGGTAAACAGCCGGTCCATGGCCGGCGTCAGCCAGAGCATGCTCACGAGTTCGCCCAGCTGGTTCTGGCTGCGCAGGGTCTGGCCGTCGGCGGCGACGAGGCGCCGCTCGGCGGACGCGTCGCGCGCGGTGTCGAGGTCGACCCGGCCCTGATGGCCGTCGACCTCGGCGTAGAGCCGCCATGGCGCGCCGCCGATGCGGTCGAGCTCGCCGAGCCGGGCACGGCGGAGACCGCGACCGGGTGTCAGCATGGAGACCGCCTCGAGCAGGTTGGTCTTGCCGGCGCCGTTCTCGCCATGCAGCACGACGGGGCCGGGGCCGGCATCGAGCACCAGATGGCGATAGTTGCGAAAGTCCCAGAGCTCCAGCCGCCTGACCGACAGCGTGCGGGCCGGCTCCGCCATGGCGCCGGCCTCCCGGGCCAGCGGCAATGCCCTCATACCCGCATGGGCATCAGCACATAGAGCGTGCTCGAATCCCCCGGATCGCGCGCCACCGTCGGTGCGGCAGCGCTCGCCATCTCGAAGCGCACCGTGTCGCCATCAATCTCCTGGAGCATGTCCAGGATATAGCGAGCATTGAAGCCGATTTCGAGCGATTCGCCAGAATAATCAACATCCAGCTCTTCTTCCGCACGGCCGGTTTCCGCGCTCACGGCACTGACCCGGACCGTGCCGTCGTCGAAGCCGAGCTTCACCGCACGGGCCTTCTCCGTCGAGATGGTGGCCACCCGGTCGACCGCCTTGCCGAGGTCGGCCGTGTGGAAAATCGCCATCTTCTCGTTGCCGGTCGGTATTACGCGCTCATAGTCCGGAAACGTGCCGTCGATCAGGCGCGAGACCAGGACGGCGCGCTCGAAGGCGAACTGGATCCGGGTCGGCGAGACGCTGATCGCGACCTCGCCGCCGATGCTGTCGATGAGCTTGCGGACCTCGCCCACGGTCTTGCGCGGGACGATGATGGCTGGGATCTTCTCGGCCCCTTCGGGCAGGGCCACCTCGACCCGCGCGAGCCGGTGGCCATCGGTGGCGACGCCCCGCAACATGCTGGCGGCGCCGGCACTGGTGGCGTGCACATGGATGCCGTTCAGGTAGTAGCGCGTCTCCTCGGTCGAGATCGCGAACCGGGTCTTGTCGATCAGCCGGGCGAGGTCGGAGGCCGGCATCGCGAAGCTGACGCCCAGCTGCTCCTCGCCGATCGCCGGGAACTCGTCGGCCGGCAGGGTGGGCAGGTTGAAGACGGAACGGGCGGCACGGACGGTCATCTCGCCCCCGCCATCGCCCTGCTCGATGCCGATCTCGCTGCCGTCCGGCAGCTTGCGCACGATGTCGAACAGCGTGTGCGCCGCCACCGTCGTGGTGCCCGGGCGGGCGACCGAGGCCGGCTCGTGAGCCACCAGGGACAGGTCCATGTCGGTGGCCGTCAGGCCCAGCCGGTCCGACTCGGCGGCGAGCTTGACGTTCGACAGGATGGGGATGGTCGTCCGCCGCTCGACGACATTTTGGACATGGGCCAGCGACCGCAACAGGGCCGCACGCTCGATGGTAAGCTTCATGGGCAATGTCGATCCGTGAGCTGCTGGCAGCCATCGGGCTGCGCCTGCGCTTTGGGGACGCGCAAGCTAGCAAAATTGCGTCGCGGGCGACAGGATTCGTGCGGCTTTGAAAAACGACCCCGATCAGCCCTGCAGCTTGCGCTTCAGCGCTTCCAGATCGTCCGCCAGCGTGCGGTCCTCGGCGGTGAGCTTCTCGATCTGGCGGACCGCATGCATCACCGTCGTATGGTCGCGACCGCCGAACTTCTTCCCGATCTCGGGCAGCGAGCGGGGGGTCAGCTGCTTGGCCAGGTACATGGCCATCTGCCGCGGCCGCGCCACCGCCCGCGAGCGCCGGGCCGAGGTCATGTCGGCCATGCGGATGCTGTAGTGCTCGACCACGGCCTTCTGAATCTCGTCGATGGTGACCCGCCGGTCGTTCGCCCGCAGCAGGTCCTTCAGCACGTCCTGCGCCATCTCGATCGAGATCGGCTTTTGCACCAAGCCCGCCTGGTGCACGATCCGGTTCATGGCCCCTTCCAGCTCGCGCACGTTGCTGGTGATCCGGCTGGCCAGGAACTCGATCACCCGGTTCGGGATCGTGACGCCGAGCTGCTCGCCCTTGGCCTGCAGGATGCCCAGCCGAAGCTCGTAGGTGGTCGGATGGATGTCGGCGACAAGCCCCCAGCCGAGCCGCGAGCGGATCCGCTCCTCGAGGCCCGACAGGTCGGACGGGCTGCGGTCGGCCGAGATGACGATCTGCCGGCCGCGGTCGACCAGGGTGTTGAAGGTGTGAAAGAACTCCTCCTGGGTGCTGTCCTTGCCGCTGATGAACTGGACGTCGTCGACCATCAGCAGGTCGACCGAGCGGAACAGCTCCTTGAAGGTCATCGTGTCCTTCGAGCGCAGCGCGCGCACGAACTGGTACATGAACTTCTCGGCCGACAGGTAGACCACCCGCCGGTCGGCACCCTGCTGCTTCACCCGATGGGCGATCGCATGCATCAGATGGGTCTTGCCGAGGCCGACCCCGCCATAAAGGAACCT
>JAPJRA010000149.1:0-789 GCA_030824835.1 Geminicoccaceae bacterium
GGGCCGTGGGCTCCACCAGCCTGGTCATCAGCGTCTTGGCGTCGAGGTTGGAGATCACCAAGGGCGCCCGGTACTCCTCGCCCGCGGTGGTGACGACGCCGGTGGCCCGGCCGTCCTGGACGACCACTTTGGCGACGGGGCTGTCCGTCGCGACCATGAGCCCGAACCTGGCCCCGGACTGCGCGATCGCCTGCGTGATCGCGCCCATGCCGCCCTTGATGAAGCCCCAGCCGCCGGCACCCTGGTGCTCGCCCATCAGATGGTGCAGCAGCACGTAGGCGGAGCCGGGTGTCTTGGGGCCGGCGAAGGTGCCGATCGATGCGTAGTAGGCGAAGACCGCCTTGACCACGTCGCTCTCGAACCACTGCGACAGGTAGTCGTCGGCGGATTGGGTCAGGAGATCGACGATCCGGTAAAGCTGGCTGCCGATCTTCCGGTATTCCCATGCCAGCCGCGCGGTCTCCTTCAGATGCCGCCAGTCGGTGCGGGTCGGGTCGACCGGGGTCTGGAACAGCAGCCGGCGGACGACCTGCAGCGATTCCTGCAGGTATGCGTCGAAGGCGGGATAGGCCTCGGCATCCTTCCTGGAGAACCGGGCGAAGCTCGCCTGGGTCTTCGCGAGGTCGTCGGAGAAGATCAGGCTGTCGTCGCGCGATAGCGGGCAGAACAGGTCGCTGGCCGGCAGCACCTCGAGGCCGAAGCGGCGCAGCTCCAGGTCAGCGATGATCCGCGGGTGCAGGATGCTCATGACGTAGGAGAAGATCGAGGCCCGGAAGCCCGGTGCGAACT
>JAPJRA010000149.1:799-7595 GCA_030824835.1 Geminicoccaceae bacterium
ACGTGGCGACGCTCCAGCGCCAACACCCGCAGGCCCGCCTTGGCCAGATAGGTGCCGCACACCAAGCCATTATGGCCACCACCGACGACGATCGCATCGTACTGGCCGGTCGCCATGGCGTTGTCCTCTCCCGATCATGCCGTGCCCGGACAGTGCCAAGGGACGATAATTCCGGCAATCCGGCGCATCGGAGCGGCGCGGACGATCCGTAGTATCTTTACCTACCCATGTGGCCGTGGGAAGGCACCCCGGGCGATCGGGGCTATTGGCCTGCCGCGTTGAAGGCAGCGGCGCCCCAGACATTAGCGGGGCCCGGGGGCCGGGCCCGAAGGGAGACGGGAGAATGAACTCAAAGAAATACGTGGCCGAAATGATCGGCACGTTCTGGCTGGTGCTGGGCGGCTGCGGCAGCGCCGTGATCTCGGCTGCCTTTCCTGATGTCGGGATCGGCCTCTTGGGTGTCTCGCTGGCTTTCGGCCTGACCGTGGTGACCATGGCCTACGCCATCGGCCACATCTCGGGCTGCCACCTGAACCCCGCCGTGACGATCGGGCTCACCGCCGGCGGCCGGTTCCCAACCTCCGACGTGCTGCCTTACGTCGTGGCCCAGGTGGTGGGCGGCGTCATCGCGGGTGCCGTGCTCTACCTGATCGCCAGCGGCGCCCCGGGCTTCGACGTCGCCAAGGGCTTCGCTTCCAACGGCTACGGCGAGCATTCGCCGGGCGGCTACAGCCTGGTCTCGGCGCTGGTCACCGAGGTGGTGATGACGGCGATGTTCCTGTTCATCATCATGGGCTCGACCCATGGCAAGGCGCCCGTCGGCTTTGCGCCGCTGGCGATCGGCCTCGGGCTGACCCTGATCCACCTGATCTCGATCCCGGTTACCAACACCTCGGTCAACCCGGCGCGCAGCACCGGCGTCGCCGTGTTCGTCGGCGGGTGGGCGCTGGGTCAGCTGTGGCTGTTCTGGGTCGCACCGCTGCTGGGTGGGGCGATCGGCGGCGTTCTCTATCGCTGGCTGCTCGGCCAGGAGGAGCCGGAGGTGACCGGCAACCCGGGCGCCAAGCGCCGCTGAGATGAATCCATAACGAGCGGCCGCACTGGCTGCCTCGACAACTGAGCCCCGCGGCCGAGCCTCCGCGGGGCTTTTTTCATGCCGTGGGGCAGATTTCGCTTGCTGCGGAACAAAATAAGAACATGTATCATGAGGATCAGGCCCCTACCGGGAGGATGCCATGCAGCTCCAGGATTTCGTGGCGGAACGGCGGGCAGGTGCACCGATCGCCCTTGCCCGAAACCTTGGAAAGTTTCCCGAGCCCGACCGCGACGGCGTGATGCTGGTGCACACCGAATTGGCCACGTCGGGGACGTCGACCCGGTTGCTCGAGCGAGCCGTTGCGGAAGCCGGCCTGGAGCCCGCCAAGGTGCATCATGCCCGGTTGGGCCCGCAGCTATGGTCAGACTTGGGGGGACGCTCGCCCCGACTCGTCGTCGCCATGGGCCGGTCAGCGGCGGAGGCACTGCTCGGCCGTACCGTGCGGCTGTCGCTCGAGCGCGGCCGGGTGATGGCGTTCGGTGAAGGGCGGAGGCTGCTGTTGACGGAGAGCCCCGCGGCCGTGCTGGCTCTCTCCGACGCCGTGGCGCGCGGCCGCGAGTATCGGCGGCTGGTCAATGATCTCCTGCACGCCGTGCCTTATGGACGGCGCGGCCGCCGGGCCTGATTCTTACGTCAGTACCCGACGCGCACGATCCTGCCCGAGCGAGGCGGTGTGGTGCTGCGCAGCGTCCGCCAGCTCATCATGGTGCAGCTTAATGCGGAGATAATGCACGCTCAGCAGATCCCGCACGGGCTCGCTCAGCGCCGTGTCGCGCAGCGCATGCGACATGGCACGATGCAGCTTGCGCTCCGCCATCTCGACATCGATCCACAGCACATCGACATCCACACCCATCAGTCCCGCCAACGGTGCCAGCGTTATGGCACGCCGCGCCTCGGGGATGGGCACGCCCCGCAGCAGCAGGCAGCGCAGGATGTCGACGACCAGGCGGCGCCGGTCATCGCAGCATTGTTCCAGCACCAGACTCCGGTAGCTGTCGGTGCAGGCCCGGGCCGCGGCGGCAAACCGGTCCGCGCTGTGACAGGTAGCATGGGCCAACTCGGTCAGAACGCGGATCTCACCGCTGCTCGCCATGTCCGCTCGCTCCCTATCACGTCCGGTCTATATCAAACGGCTTGGATGGCTTGGTGTTCCATCGCCTGACGCGCATTTCAAGGCGGCGGGATGTCAGGCGACGGGCCGCGGGTTCACGTTGGCTTGAGAGCGCCTGGTGTGCGTAGCTGGGTACGTAGCGGCCGGCTCACCTCACGGTCAGCAGGTCCAGCAACGTGAGCGCCACCACCTCGGTGGCCTTGTGCAGATCGGACAAGGGCAGCCGCTCGTCGGCGCGATGGGCGTTGGCCTCCTGGATGGTGTGCGGCCCCGCCCCATAGAGGACGATGGGAATGTCCTTCTCGGCATAGTGCCTGGCGTCGGTGTAGAGCGGCACGCCCTTGGCGGCGACCGGCTCGCCCATGACCTCGGTCGCCCGCCGGCAGAGCAGCTCGGTCAGCTCCCGGCCACCGGCCAGCGGCACCAGCGGCCGCGCCAGCAGGATCCGGCGGATGGTCACCTTGGCCTCGGGAAACGCCTGCGCCGCTTCGTCGATCACCTGCTTCAGCTCGGCCTCGACGGCCTCGGAGAACTCCTCCGGGACCATCCGCCGGTCCAGACGGAACGTCACCCGGTCCGGCACCACGTTGGTGTTGATGCCGCCCTTGATCAGGCCGACCGTCAGCTGCGGGCTGCCGATCCCGTCGATGTCGGAATGCCGCGTCGCCAGCGACTTCCGCCACGCATAGAGCGCCGACAGGATGTGCGTCGCCGCTTCCAGCGCATCGACACCGGTATAGGGCATCGCCGCGTGCGCGGACCTTCCGTCCACCTGCACCTCCAGATGCAGGCAGCCATTGTGCGCGTTGACGACCGCGTAGGAGAAGCCGGCGCCCAGCGCCAGGTCCGGGCGGCTGATGCCCTCCTCGAGCAGCCAGAGCGGGCCGATCTCGCCGCCGGCCTCCTCGTCGTAGGTCAGGTGCAGCTCGACCGTGCCGCCGAGCCTCGCACCCTCGGTGGCAGCAGCCTGCAGCGCCAGCAGCGCGTAGGCATAGGTCGCGAAGTCGGACTTGGAGACCGCCGCACCGCGGCCGTACAGCCAGCCGTCCACGACCTCGGCTCCGAACGGGTCGTGGGTCCAGCCCTCGCCGGGCGGCACCACGTCGCCATGGGCGTTGAGCGCCACCACCGGTCCCTCGCCGAACCGCTTGCGGACGACGAGGTTGGTGCAGCTGATCATGCCGTTGGCGCGGACCAGATCGGCCGGCACCTTGTGGCGCTCGACCGTGAAGCCCAGCGATTCGAGCAGCTCGGCGGCCCGGGCCGCATGGGCGGCGCAGTCGCCGGGCGGGTTGTCCGAGGGGACCTTGACCAGCTCGGCCAGGAATTGGGTCTCGAAGTCCCGATGACGCTGGAGAAAGTCGCGGATGGTGGCGGCGGCGTCGGCCATGATGCGGTTCCGGAGGTCAGGGGTGCAGCAGCCGGGCGGCGGCCCTGCTGTGGGTGTGGATCAGGGCCTGCACGTCGAGGCCGGGGATGGCGCCGTCCTCGACCACCCAGCGACCGGCGACCATGACGCGGTCGGCGCGGTGGGCGCCGCACAGGACGAGGGCCGCCAGCGGGTCGCCGGCGCCGGAGTAGCGCAGCTCGTCGAGCTTGAACAAGGCGAGGTCGGCCTGGAGGCCAGGGGCGATGGCGCCGATGTCGGCGCGGCCGAGGCAGCCGGCCGAGCCGCGCGTCGCCCAGCGCAGGGCGTCATGATGCGAGACCTTGTCGGCACCGTGCATCAGGCGCTGCAGCAGGAAGGCGTGGCGCACGGCCTCGATCAGGTTGGAGCTGTCGTTGCTGGCCGAGCCGTCGACGCCGAGGCCCACCGGCGCACCCGCCGCCTCGAGCTTGAGGGCCGGGCAGCAGCCGGACGCCAGGATCATGTTCGAGGTCGGGCAGTGGCTGACCGCCACGCCGGCGCCCCCGAGCCGGCCGATCTCGCCGTCGTCGAACCAGATGCCGTGCGCCAGCCAGACGCGGTCGTTGAGCCAGCCGACCCGCTCGAGATAGTCGACCGGCCGGCAGCCGAAATGCTGGCGGCACCAGGCCTCCTCGTCCTGCGTCTCGCACAGATGGGTGTGCAGGCGGACATTGTGCCGGGCGGCCATGATCCCAGTCTCGCGCATCAGGCTCTCGGTCACCGAGAACGGCGAGCAGGGAGCCAGGGCCACCTGGATCATGGCCCCCGGGTTCGGGTCATGGTAGCGGCCGATCAGCCGCTCGCTGTCGGCCAGGATCGCGTCCTCGCCCTGCACGACGAGGCGCGGCGGCAGGCCGCCCTGGTCCTCGCCCAGGCTCATGCTGCCGCGGGTCGCCACCAGCCGCATCCCGAGCGCCCGGGCTTCCTCGATCTCGATGTCGATGGCGTGGTCGAGCCCCGGCTTGAAGACGTAGTGATGGTCGCTGGTGGTGGTGGTGCCGGACAGCAGCAGCTCGGCCAGGGCGACGCGCATGGCGAGGCGCAGATAGTCCGGCGTCATGCGGGCCCAGACCGGGTAGAGGGCCACCAGCCAGGCGAACAGCGCCTTGTCCAGGGCGGGCGGGCAGGCCCGGGTCAGGGTCTGGTAGAAATGATGGTGGGTATTGATGAGCCCGGGCAGGACGACGTGCGCCGAGGCGTCGAACACCTGCGGATCCGTGGCGACAGGCCGACCGCCCGTGGGCACCAGCTCGACGATCCGCCCGCCCGCGACGACGATGCCGCCGCCGGCGTCGCCGTCGGCGAGGATCGCCAAAGGCTGCCGCAGCCAGACCGGGCGTTCAGTGGGCATCGGGGCCTCCGGGGAAGTGGCGCAGGAAGTCGAGCAGGACGCCCATCGCGACGTCGGCATCACGGGTCGTGATCGACTCCGCCGGATGGTGGCTGATGCCGCCCTTGCAGCGGACGAACAGCATGGCGATCGGGCACAGGGTGGCGATGGCCAGAGCGTCGTGCCCGGCGCCGCTGGGCAGGCGGTGCGGGGTGATCCCGGCGCGGGCGACGGCAGCCTCGATTCCGGCCACGAGGGTCGGATCGCAGCTGGCGGCGGGCTCGTCGTAGAACTTCTCGACCTTGACCCGCACATGCCGGCGGGCCGCCAGGGTGGCGAACGTCGCCACCAGATCCTCGATCGCCTTGAATCGGTCGGCATCGACAGGCGCGCGGATGTCGAGGGTGAAGATGGCCTTGCCGGGGATCACGTTGGGCGCACCCGGCACCGCCTCGATCGCGCCGGCGGTGGCCACCAGCCCCTGATCGGCCGCACCGGCGGCCCGGCGCTCGACCGCGAGGATCATCTCGGCGGCGGCAGTCAGCGCATCCTGGCGCAGCGCCATCGGCACCGTCCCGGCATGGCCGGCATGGCCGGTGACCTCGATGCGGAACCGGCTGGCGCCGTTGATGGCGGTGACCACGCCGACCGGCAGCTTGAGCTGCTCCAGCACCGGGCCCTGCTCGATATGCATCTCGACATAGGCGAGCACGTCCTCGTGCCGGCGGCCGATCGTCAGGATCGCCGTCGGATCGCAGCCGAAGCTGCGCAGCGCCGCCTCAAGATGCACGCCCTGCGCGTCGACCACGTCCAGGGTCTGCGGGTCGAACGTGCCGGCCACGGCGCGCGAGCCGGTAAGCTTGCTGGGGAAGCGCACGCCCTCCTCGTCGCCGAAGGCCACGACCTCCAGTGCGAAGGGCAGCCGCTCGCCGGCGCGGTGGAGGGCGCCCACAGCCTCGATCGCCGCCACCACGCCGAGATTGCCGTCATAGTGGCCGGCGTCGCGCACGGTATCGATGTGCGAGCCCAGCAGCACGGCCGGCAGGCCCGGCCGTGTGCCCTCGTAGCGCCCGACCACGTTGGCGGCGGCATCGAGCGTGACGGTCATGCCGGCCTGCTCCATCCAGCCGGCCACCATCTTCGTGGCCGCGGCATGGGCCGGCGTCAGATAGAGGCGGGTGAGCTTGCCGGGCTCGCTGGTGCAGCGGGCGAGCTCGTGCAGATGCGCCATCACGTTGGCGCCGAGCGCGGTGGTCACGGCAGCAGGTCCTTGAGCCGGAGGAGGGCGATGCGTTCGACCTGGACCAGGGCGGTCGCCAGCTCCGTTGCACGATCGTTGCCGAGGCGGCGCTGGAACGCCGCCAGAATGTCGGCCTTGCTCAGGCCCTTGACGGCGATGATGAAGGGAAAGCCGAACTTCGCGGTGTAGGCATCGTTGAGCTCGGTGAAGGTCGCCCGCTCGGTGTCGGTCAGGCGGTCGAGCCCGGCCGAGGCCTGCTCGCTCGTTGACTCGGCGGTGAGCCGTCCGGCCTGGGCGAGCTTGCCGGCAAGGTCGGGATGGGCACGCAGGAGGGCGAGCTTCTGGGCCTCGGAGGCCGGGGCCAGGGCCGCGCACAAGGCCGCATGCACGCTCTCGGCCGTCAGTGGCACAGGGGGCGGCCCGGCATCCCAGGCCGCCTCGGCGATCCAGGGCGAATGCTCGAACACGGAGCCGTAGGCCGCCACGAACGCTGCCCGCGCGGCGGTCACGCGCCTGCTCCGTGGTGCTCGTGCCAGTGCCGGGCGATGTCGACGCGACGGCAGACCCAGACCTGCTCGTGTCCCTGGACGTAATCCAGGAATCGGGCC
>JAPJRA010000150.1 GCA_030824835.1 Geminicoccaceae bacterium
GATGGCGCCCTGGTGGTCGGCGAACGCCATGTTCTGCTGGGCCCCCTGATATCGCTCGACCGCGGCGGAGAAGCTGGCCCACTCCGTGGCTTGGCCGATGGCGAAACCGGCCTCGACGGTGGTGTCGGTGTCGGTGAGCTGGGTCCAGGCCAGCGCCAGAACATGGTTTGGGTCGGCCGCCTCCCCAGCGCTTGCCACCACATCGGACAAGACCGGTCCATGACGGGTCTCACGGACCTGCATCGTGATCGAGGGTGCTCCGCGTATCCCGATAATCTCGGTACGAACCCGGAACCGTTCGGAGCCGGAAGGCGTGAGGTACTTGCCGGGGTCGCCCGGATCCAGTCGCTCGATGAACAGATCCTGTGTATCCGAACCGGTATTGGTGAAGCCCCAGGCGATCTGCTTGTTGCGTCCGAGCACCACGAAGGGCAGCGCAGGCAGTGTTGCCCCTATGACGCTGAGATTCGGTGCTTCGAGCTGGGCAAGATACCAGCGGCCCGGTGCCTGCAGCTGCAGATGCGGATCGTTGGCCAGGAGCGGCAGACCACTTCGCGTCCTGCTGCCGTCGGCCACCCAGGCATTGGAGCCCATCCCCGGGGGCGGTGGGGCTGGCAGCGATTCGTCCAGACGCATCAGGGCTGTGCCGGCCAGGGCCAGCGTGATTGGCGAGGTCATCTGTTGGCCCGGCCACAGATCGTCCATCTGTTGCGGGGTGAGGCGTTGCGCCAAGCGGGCGCGCAGCAACTCCGTTCGCCAGTTGCCCGACAGATCCAGCGCCATCAGCTTCTGGAATCGCAGCGTGTCCACCGGGCGCCATGGCTCTGGCTGGTGGCGCAGAATCAGGAACTCTGGCGGCAGGATCGACCCGAACTGTGCGATTGCGGCATTAACGCCAGCGCTGTAGGCCTCAAGCAGACTTACTGTCTCCGGTGCCAACCTCCGCAGTGCCGCTTCCGCGTGCGAGGTCAGGCCGAGTGTCCGCAGAAAGCGATCGATCGGCACGGCCGCTTCGCCCAGCACCTCGGCAAGGCGACCTTCCCCCAGGAGACGGTCGAACTCCATCTGCCACAGCCGGTCCTGGCCATGCAGGAAGCCCAGGGCGAATGTTGCATCGATCCTGATCGACGCCTCGACATGGGGGATGGCGTAGGCGTCGCGCACAATGGTGACCGGAGCTCCGAGGCCAGGGAGACTGATCTCGCCTTGCACCTGGGGCAGTGACGCCCAGCCCAGCCAGCCGATGGTTCCCGCCACAACCAGCATGGTACCGAGCATGCCAAGCCCACTGCGGATCAGCCAACGACGGAATAACGGCACGGCTCAGCGTCCGTCCAACAAGCCCAGGCGCTGCAGGTCGATACGAAGCCGGCCGGGTGCCGTGAAATGATGGGTGAGCAGGCCCCCGGCAGCGGCAGCGGCGACGTTCTTTGCCGAATCGTCGATGAAGAGGCAGTTTGCCGCCGACACTCCGATTGCCTCCACCGTATGACGGAAGATCGCCGGGTCGGGCTTGATCATGCGAAGGTCGCCGGAGACGAAGATCTCGCGAAAGCGATCCAGGAAGGAGTAGGTTCGATCGAAACGGACCAGGGCGAAGGTTTCTGCGGACCAGTTGGTCAGCGCCCACAACGGTACGCCCCGCATATCGAGCTCTTCGAGGATGCGCACTGTGGGCTCGATCGGCCCGGCTACCATTTCGAGCCATCGCTGATGGTAGGCTTCGATTCGTTCCCGCTCGTGTGGGTGCTGGGCACCAAGCTCGGCTACCGCTTCCGCGAACGGGCGTCCGGCATCCAGGGTCAGGTTCCATTCCGGCGTGCAAACATCGGCCAGGAATTGCTCCATGGCGGTGTCATCATGAAACAGCTTGCGATATAGGTATCGGGGATTCCAGTCGATCAGGACCCCACCCAGATCAAAGATCACGTTCAGCGATTCAGTTCGCATCGCGCATCCTCCCCTTCATCATCGCGTCGCCGAAAGATTCTAGGCCATGGAAACCGAAGACTGAAGCGACTCCGACCCACTGACTTGACCAAGTCACACGAATTGAACTGTTAAACGGGATATCGACATTGCCTGTTGCGATGGGTTGATAACCAAATTGTCACGAAGCTCTTGACGTCTTGAAATGCGACAGCTTGGAACCTTCGTCAGTAATTCACGTTTGTCCTACATCACATAACTCCTCAAGGAGCAAAGCAATGTCGGGCACGACGGACAAGATCAAAGGTTCGGTCAAGGAGACCGTCGGTAAGGTCACGGGTGACAAGAGCATGGAGACCGAGGGTAAGGTCGATCGTGCCAAGGGCGAGGCGAAGAACATTGCGCGTGACGTCGCCGATGCGACCACTGGTGCACGCGACGGCGTCAACAAGTAGCCTAACATGATGCCTCCGAGGGGCGACTGCGGTCGCCCTTCGGTGTATACGGTTTTTTGAACCATCGGCACGCCAGATCGTGGTGGATGGTGGGGCAGCTTTACTCGCCCGTCGACCTCGTGTGATGCCGTCGATAGAGCCGCCTGGGATTGGAGTGACCGATGAAGAATCCGTTTATGAGCATGTGGCTAAGTCAAGCCAATGCCTGGTCCGGAGCCATGCGTGGCTTCTGGACCGCTGAGATGCATCGTCATCAGACGCAGATGATGCAGGAAATGACCAAACAGATGATGCAGTTCTGGGGTGGCGCCTGGAAGATGCCTTCGACCCCGGTCTCGATCCCGCGCCGCTCCACTGCGGATCGACGGTGAATTGTGTCCACAGCTCTGTCGTCATTCGTGGTAGCGCGCGATGAGCGGTGACCGCGAATGTGGCTCAGTGGTCTCATAGATCGTGGTCCACCGAGGTAGTTTCTGGCCGCATTCTGCCATGCCAGTGACCTGCTCCCCTGGGCGCCCTCGTTTTTGGCGAGAGTCCACGACCGTCATAGCAGCTTGGCGGCTGCGAGGGGAGCGGGCGGGCGGCGGAGCTGGTCGGGTTTGCGCAGCCGTTCGCCCGCGGCGGCCGGCGGGAGGCCGCCATGGGCGGAGTGGGGCCGCACGTGGTTGTAGTCTTGGCGCCACGCTGCAAGCAGCCGGCGGGCATGGCCCAGGTTGTCAAACACCTGCTCGTTCAGGAACTCGTCGCGTAGACGGCCGATGGTGATCGCATGCGATCACCGCGGCGAAGGCGTTCTGCTGCGGCTTGCCGGGGGCGATGTAATGCCAGGCCACGCCGCGCCGGTTGGCCCAGCGGAGCACCGCCTGCGAGGTCATTTTGGGACCGTTGTAGCTCACGATCAGCCGTGGCGGGCCGCGCCAGGCGATCATGGCATCGAGCTCACGGGCCAGCCGCGCCCTGGAGATCGAAGTGTCGGCGATGTCAGCGAGACATTCGCGGCTGAAGTCGTCGACGATCACCAGGATGCGGAATCGGCGACCATGGTCGAGGCTGTCCGAGGCGAAGTCCAAAGACCAGCGGTCGTCGGGCGCCCGCGGCACGGTCATGGGCTCCCGCGTGCCGGTGGCGCACTTGCGGCCGCGGCGCCGGCGCACCGCCAAGCCCTCCTCCCGGTAGAGCCGGTAGAGCTTCTTGTGGTTCAGCCGCATGCTCTCCCGCTCGAGCAGCACGCCCAGGCGCCGATAGCCGAAGCGGCGCCGCTCGCCCGCGAGCGCGCGCAGCCGCTCTCGCACCTCCGGCGCGTCGGGCGCCACCGCGCGCCGCACGGTCTTCGGGTCGACCATCGCCAGCCCGCAGGCACGCCGCAGCGAGAAGCCGCGCTCGGCGATCAGCCACCGCGCCGCTTCCCGCCGTGCCGCGGGCGAGGTCAGTTTTTTCGCAGTAGGTCCTTCAAGCCGGCGTTGTCCAGCATGGCCTCGGCCAAGAGCCGCTTCAGCTTCGCGTTCTCGTCCTCCAGAGCTCTCAGCCGCTTGGCCTCGGACAGCTCGAGCCCGCCATAGCGCGCCTTCCACTTGTAGAACGTCGCGTCGCTGATCCCGTGCTTGCGGCACACCTCCGCCGTCGAAGCCCCGGCCTCCTGCTCCCGCAGGAGCCCGATGATCTGCTCCTCGCTGAACCGGCTCTTGCGCATCGTCCGTCCCCTTCGTGACGGACTCTCCTTTCACATGCGGGAGCCACAGGGGAGTAGGTCACACTAGGTGTAAGAAAATGCGTGGTAGCTCCGATTGGCTCAATCAGGTCGCGGTTCCAAGCCGTATTTCAGACTGTGGGCTTTGTAGACAGGGCTTCACCTCCTCTGGCCGGCGGTAGCCGGCTATATTCAGGCGATGTCCCCGGTTTCGGCGGCCTTTCATGGCCTTGCGGGTGAACCCAGGAAGCGCTGCAGAAAGACGAGATCTAGCCAGCGACCAAACTTGCAGCCGACCTCGCGGAAATGGCCGACGCGCTCGAACCCCAGGCGTTCGTGGAACAGGATGGAGGCCGCGTTGTCGGCGTCGACGGCGGCCAGCATGACATGCTTGCCGAGGGCTTCGGCCCGAGGAAACAACCCTTCGACCAAGCGGCGGCCGACGCCTGCACCACGGCATCCGCGCCGCACATGCACCGAGTGCTCGCAGGAATGCCGATAGCCGGGCCAGGCGCGGAAGTCGCCGAAGGAGGCAAAGCCCAGCACGCGGCCGTCGTCGGCCGCGACCAGGACCGGGTAGCCCAGCGCGCGGCGTGCCTCGAGCCATTGGCGGCGCTCGCTGAGGGGAACCGGGTCGTCGGCATAGACGGCGGTCGAGGAGGCGATCACATCGTTGTAGATCTCGAGGATGCCGGGCAGGTCGGCATCCATGGCGTCGCGGATCATGCTTGCATCCGGCGGAGAGAAAGGGGGGCGCCACGACGGCGCCCCATCGCCACTATCGATCAGGCGTCGCCGCCCGAAAAGATGTCCTTGCGAATGATCGCATGGACGCCGAAATTGCCGTCCACGACCTGCGTCACGCCGAAATCCACGCCCACCGACATCAGCGAGATCGCCTCGTCCTCGGTCAGGCCTTTGGCGTGCATCAGGAACTGGCGCATCTTGCGGAAGGCGTCGCGCATCGCCCCGTCGACCGACGATTTGCCGTAGATCGCCGACTGGGCGTCCGGCCCCAGCTCGGCCAGATAGTTGGCGTAGGTGAAGCCATGGACGACGAAATCGTCCTTGGTTTCCAGCATCGGGAAGTCGAGGCCTTCCAGCGCCGTGCCGGTCAATGCCGCTTTCTTGTGCAGGATGAGCTGGAACGTGCCGGTGAGCGAGCATTCGATCGCCGTGCCGCACAGCTCGGAGTCACCTTGCGAGGCGTGCGAATCGCCGACCGACAGCAAGGCGCCCTCGACGGCCACCGGATAGTACATCGTGGCGCCCTTGCCGATCCGCCAATTGTCCATGTTGCCGCCGAAATAGCCGGGCGGGATGGAATCGACCATGTCGACCTCGCGCGGTGCCAGGGCCACCACGCCAAAGTGTGGTCGGATCGGCACCCGCACGTTCTTCAGGATCCCGAAGTTCGGCTTGATGATGCTGTGGTCGACCGGCACGCCCGGATAGTCGATGGTCTTGTGGACGACCCCGAATGGATCGGTCTGCGGCACCCACTGGAAGTTGTAGACCGCCTTGGCCCAGTTCTTCTCGCCCGAGGCGTCAACCTCGTAGATCGTGATGACCTCACGCGGCTTGGGCTCGGTCAGCAGGTCGTTATAATGATACCCCCACCAGGCAGCGGCATTGCTGCCGAAGGCCTTGCCCGCGAATTCCGGGTTGGCCGATGGCCGAACCACCGTATCGAGGATGCGCACCTCCAGCACATCGCCAGGCTCGGCGCCGCGGACATAGACCGGCCCGGTGCAGATATGCACGCCGAAGCCCTCGCCGGCACCGCGCCCATGGATGGAGGCGTCCATGGGGCCGGCACCGCGCCGATTCACGTTCTTCTTGTCCTTGGTCCACAAGAACACGCTTTCCGCGCCTGGGTCGCCCTTGATCATCCGCTCGGCGTCGTCGTTGGCGTGATGGGTCAGGACCTCGATCGTGACCAAGTCACCGGACTCTACCTCCAGCTGGGGCTTCAGCAGCTTGCTGAAATAGCCCCAATGCACGGTCTCGGCGGTGGCCGGCAGGTAGTGGTAGCCCCGCTTGGCCGGCTGGGCCGCTTCGGCCGCCTGTGCCAGCGCCGGGCTCACCAGCGAGAGGCCGCCAGCTGCGGCCGAGATGCCGCCGGCGGCGGCGACGGCGCTTTTGAGGAACGAGCGGCGCTCATGGCCGAGCTCGGCCATGAACTGGCGGCGGTGTAGGTCGAACTCGGGGCAGTTCTTATCGTCGCCCTGGCACATGAGCAGCGCTCCCACTGTTGGTCGGCTGGCGGCAGCGCTGCAAGGTTCGTACCGGCCGCGATTGAAAGCGGCAAGGTTCGGGCTCGAGGCCGGGTTCTGGCCGACCCCACCAGCCTACGCCAGGACTCTCGGCTGCAGGGGCGCCACCTTGGCGAAGGCAGCGGCACCGAAGAGTCCCATGAAGATCACGGCTGGCTGTGGATCGCCGCTGTCATGACGCCCGGCACCGCGGCGAGCGTGGAGGGTGTGTAGATCCGCGCAGCGCTCAGACCACTTTGCCCAGGGTGAAGATCACTGTGAGGGCCATGAGCACTGTCTTGCGCAGCAGTCGGCGGGTGACCCGCGGCAGCACCGGCGCGCCGACAGAGACACCCAGCCCCCTAGCCGGACAGTGGAGACGGCAACGCCGAGATCGCCAGGCAACTGCAGCAGGCCCATGATGACGAACTCAGTCATCCCGATCCCGAAGATGCCGGCTGCTAGAGGATAAGCTGAAGGCGCGGCCTTCTCGGAGCGCAGCCTGCGCGTGGAGGCATCCGGGTCGGCGATGGTGAGGGCCCCCGCTAACTGGCCTGGCCGGAGTTGGTCTTGCGCGGCTGGCTCTGTTCCACATTGGTGCCGACATCGGGGCCGGCCGGCTGGAGGCGGTGCTGGAAGACCTCAATCCTGGCGACCTCGAGGACATCCACGCCGTTCTCGCCGTCCGGGGCGGGCATCTGCCGGCGCACATCCGGGCTTTCATCGATTTTCTCGCCGCGACGGTGCGACCAGCTTGAGGGACGCATGGGGACGGCCTGCATGGTCGGTTTTAGCATTGGGCACATGAGCCTGTGGCGGTGACGCTGGCGCAGGTCGCCATCGCCACAATGGACATTACCGCTCGCGGGCAGCGCTGCCCCGGCACGCATCGGTCGGGTGTGGTCGGCGTGGCGACGGGAGCCTACGCCTATCCGTGAGGCATTCAGCCAGGATTGGGCTTGACCTCGTAGGCTCGGTGCAACTTGTCGCCCGACCATGACAATCTGGCCCAGCACGCTTGATCCGTGCCCTTCACATGGCATTTGGTGCCGTCGACCCAGATGGCCACATCGACGCTGCTTTCGCCTTGAATCAGCGTGGGCTGGCCGCCCAGGACGGCCAGTGGGTCCGCATAGCCGTTGCTCGAGAGAGCGATGCTGATCTGGCAACCGCCATTGCCGCAGAAGGCGGTGGCGGCTCCACTGCACTTGAGGTTCTGCGGGTCGAGCAGATAATCGGCCCGGTCGTCCCCGTCGATATCGCCGATC
>JAPJRA010000151.1 GCA_030824835.1 Geminicoccaceae bacterium
TTCGGGGAGTGAGCTTGATGCGCAGTCTCGCCATGACGGCCGCTACCCTGACCCGGCTCGCCGCACCGGCGGCCCGCGCAGCGGACGCCTGGGGCCTCGACCACGAGCAGCCGATGGAGGTCACCGGCAAGGTCGTCGACCTGCTCTGCATGCTGACCGGCGACTGCCCCGCCGATTGCGGCGGCGGCAAGCGCCAGCTCGGCATCCTCACCGCCGACGACCGGCTGCTGCCGGTTGCCAAGGGCACCGTGTTGCTCGCCAACGCCGTGCCGGACCTGCTGCCGATGTGCGGCCAGACCGTGCATGCCGACGGGCTGCTGATCGCGAGCCCCGACATGACGCTCTACTTCCCGCAATATCTCAAGCCGTCGCCCGATGCCGCGTGGGTACCGACGACCGCCTTTCAGACGCAGTGGACGGCCGCCCACGGCGACGCGCCGGACTGGTTCCGCGCCGACCCCACCGTCAAGGCGGTGATCGCGCGCGACGGCATCCTGGGCATTCCCGGCCTGAAGCCCGAGTGAGCAGGTCGCGCCGCGGGGTACTGGCGCTGCTGCTGGCGGCGGCGGTGCCGGCGCACGCCGACGAGCCCTGGCCGGTGGCGTTCGGCGGCCCGTTCACGCTCACCGACCATACTGGGCGCCGACGCAGCGACACCGACTTCCACGGCTCGTGGCTGTTGGTGCAGTTCGGCTACACGAGCTGCCCCGACATCTGCCCGCTGAGCTTGGACACGATGGCGGCGGCGCTGGAGGCTCTTGGGCCTGCCGCCAGCCGCGTGCAGTCCCTGTTCGTCACCGTCGATCCGGCCCGCGACACCCCGGCCGTGCTGGCTTCGTTCGTCGTCGGCTTCGATCCTCGGCTGATCGGACTTACCGGCAGCGAGGCAGAAATCGCGGCCGTCGCCAAGGCCTACCGTGTCCATCGCCGCAAGGTCGTCACCAATCCGGCCGACCCCGCCGCCTATCTGGTCGACCACGGCTCGTTCACCTATCTCATGAGCCCGGACGGTGACTTCCTGACCCTCATTCCCTATGGCACCGATTCCACGCGGATGGCGCGGACGATAGCCGGCTATCTCGGCCGTTGAGCCCTGGCCGTCGGCGCCGCGCGCGCTATCAGGCGGGCGAGCGCCGGGCCGACCAGGATGATCAGGAACAGACGCAGGGTCTGGATGGCCAGCACGAAGGGCACGTCGGCATGGCTGCCGATGGCGATGATCGCCACCGAATCCAGGCCGCCCGGACTCGTCGCCAGGAACGCCGTGAGCCCGTCGATGTCCAGCAGGTACGTCAGCGCCCAGGCCGACAGCCCGCACAGCCCGATGAGCGCCACGGTCGCCAGCAGCAGACGAGGGATCGCGCGCAGCGCATGCAGCGTGACCTCGCGGTCGAAGCCGAGCCCGACATACCAGCCGAGCGCCGTGTAGGCCGCCGCCAGCAGCCAGGGCGGCAGCGTGATCTCCAGCGTGCCCGTGGCCTGCAGCACCGCCCCCAACGTCATCGGCACCAGCAATGTCCCGGCCGGAATGCGCAGCCAGCGGCCGGCAACGGCGCCGACACCGGCCACCGCCAAGGTCGCCAGCAGTGGCAGCACAGGCGGCAGCAGCGGCAGGTCGGCCTGCGCCAGCGTCGGCGCCGCGTGGCCCAGGATCAGCCGCGCCACCAAGGATGCCGACAGCACGACGACGACGACGCGCAGATACTGCATGAACGCCACCAGCCGCGGGTCGGCACCGTACTCCTCGGCCATCGCCACCATCGCCGAGGCGGCTCCCGGCGACGAGCCCCAGGCCGCGGTGGTGCCGGGCAGGACGGCCAGCCGGGTCAGCCCCCAGCCGACCACCCCGCCGGCGACGATGGTGGTGGCCACGGTGAGCAGCATCAGCGGCCAGTCGGCGATGACGGTGGCGACGATGCTGCCCGTGATCGAGTGAGCCACGAGGCAGCCGATCAACGCCTGGGCCGCGAGAAAGAACGGCCGCCGCACCCGCACGGTGGCGCCGCGCAGCGCCAGCGCCATTCCGGCCAGCATCGGCCCCAGCAGGAACGCCGCCGGAAACCCCGCCAGCGCCAGCGCCGAAGCCAGCGCCACCGACAGCCCGAGCAGGATCGCCCATTGCCATGGTGGGCGCAGGCGGCTCAACGCATCGATCCGGCGTCACCGTCCGCGCGCGTCGGGACCCCGCCGCTCGAGCGACCGACCCAAGCGTGCTCGAGCATAGGTCGCTCGGTGCCAAACTCAGGTGCCGCAATCGCACCGTCTGGCGTGGCGGCGCGTAATGGCAGGGAGATCCACAGCATTTGCTATTCCGACGGCTATTCCAGCAGTTCCCGGTAACGCAGCCGGCCGCCGCCCACCAGCGTCAGGCTCAGCACGCGACCGTCGACCGCATAGCCGGTCACGCGTTCGAGCGCGGCCAGATAGGCGGCCTCCTCCTCGATCGCCGGCTGTGGACAGGCCATCTGCGTGGCGCCGATCCCGGACACGGAGAGCTGGGTGCCGGTGAGCGCGATGCCGCCGAAGTAGCGGTTGCAGCCGCCCTTGCCGCTGGCCCGGCCAGTTGCCGTGTCGATCTCGAGCGTGATCGGCACGCTTGGATGCATCGGCGCCGCATCCGGCGTCACCTGCAGCTCGAACAGCTGCCAGACCCTGCCGTGGAACGGGTCGGCTGGCGACCCGACCGCCACCATGTGCACCGGCGCGCCCGGCACCGGGCGCACCCGCACGCATATTGGCGAGCCGGTTCCCTTACAATCGGTCAGCCAACTACCGCCCATGCGCAGCGGCGTTGCCGCGGTCACTTGGACCACAACGGACACCGCCAGCGCCGCAGCCAGTCCCAACATCCGCACCATCGCCCACTCCCTACGGCCGGTGCCCTCCGGTGAGTGGTAGCACCTGGCGCCAGCCGGGGCGACGCGGCAGCTATTCGGCGCCGAAGGTGATCAGCTGGACGGGCCCCGGCTTGCCCCAGCGGCCGTTGGTGACCAGGAAAGCCGCGCGGCCGGTGCCGTTCCAGTTCGGGATCGCCGTGGCGACATCGCCGTCGCCGACCGTCACCTGGGGTATGGGCAGGGTACGATAGCTCTTACCGTTGCCGTTATTGAGCAGCATGACATCCTCGTTGCTGCTGTTCGGACCCTGGACGATGTAGATGTCCGGCTTGCCGTCCAGGTTCACGTCGCCGACGGCAAGGTCGCGGCCCTGTTGCAGTGTGAAGGTGAAATGGGCCTTGGGGAACGTGCCGCCGACGTTGAGCCAGACCGTGAAGCGCTTGAGCTCGACAATCAGCAGATCGGGCCGACCGTCGCCGTTGACGTCCGCGAGGTCGATCTCCTCCGCCACGCGCTTCTTGTAGGCGGTGGTGGCGGAGATGTCGGTGAAGGTACCGGCATCGTTGCGATAGGTCACCGTGCGGAGCGTGGTGTCGACCTTGCGCCGCAACACGATATCGGTCCAGCCATCGCCGTCGATGTCGCCGGTGGCGATCGCGGTGGAATGCAGGACGCTGCGGACGACCGAGTCGGTAACCTCCTCGAAACGACCACCGAGATTGCGGAACAGGCGGTTCTCGGCGGGATAGATCGAAGGGCCTTCGTTGGCGACCACGAGGTCGAGCAGGCCGTCCCGGTTGAAGTCGAGGACCGCCGGCTCACGGCCGCGGCCATGCACGTCGGCCACGCCCCAACTACGGGCCACATCGGAGAAGGTGTGGTCCGCCCGCTGGATGAACAGCGAGTTCGGATACTCCTTCGTGCAGGTGCCGTTGCAGGCGCCGGTCACGCAGTAGATATCGGGGAGGCCATCCGGCAGGCCGCCGTCGATCAAGCTGCCGAAATCGGCGACGACACAGCCATGCCGATCGGTCTTGTAAAAGGTGCTCGCCAGGACCTCGCTGAAAGTCCCGTCCGGCTGGGCCTGCAACAGCGGCCAGGGTGAGCCGCCATGGGTCGAGAGCAGAATATCCGTAACCCCATCCCCGTCATAGTCGAACACGGGGGATTCGCCTTGGGTCGGGCTTACCTGATTGCCGCGAAAATTGAGGCCGATCTCGGCGGCGATATCGCGCGCGACCGGATCACCGGTTCTGGCGTGGGCGGCAGGGGGGGCACAGACCGCAATTAGGGTTAGAATGACAGCAGCAATGCGAATGCAGGCAATCGCTCTCAAGTAGATTTCATTAAATTCAAATGAACTATTAATTGATCTCCATCGGCTGGGGCGATAGGTCCAACATCGGATGTGAAATCGGTCGACCTTTGGTTCACCTATGCAAGCTATTTTTCGCTTAGATCGATTGTTATTCTGAGGGCAGCTAGACATAGCGCGCCAAACTCCTGATTTCCGCAGTGACCAGGCATGGATCGATGCCTTTGGACTTACATCAACCATAAATCGCGCGCGGCATAGGTCATTCGTGCAACAGGTTCTGACCGATGCCAGAATCGGTAGCCGCCGACCCAGCAGAATCGGCGTCAGAAGCTCGCAATGGTGCAGCGCAGTAGTACCGCGCGTGCCCAGTTCGTCGGAGAAGGGCGTGACGACACGTCGTTACGTTTCGGTGAAGTCAGCGCTGCGCCTGCGCATGCGGGGCGCTACGCAACAATCGATCCTGGAGCCCAGGCGTCAGGGCGTGGGCGAGCAATCCGCGGTGCGGTTCGTTGCTCGCCCCTGCCAGAAGGCCGGCGGGTGCCTACTCCGGCACGATCTCACCCGAGCCACCGAACTCGGCCGGGAAGTCCTTCAGCTTGGGCAGGCCGTCGCGCATCGGCAGCACGGTTTCCGCATAGTTGACGTGCACCTGCGGCACGAAGGCGAGGTCGGGGATGGTGGCGGCATAGACATCGACGAAGTTCAACGGCGCATGTCCGGCCATCACGTGGCCGCCGCAGAGCTTGCAAAACTGACGCTGGCTCAGCGGCGTCTTCTCATAGGTCGCGAGATGCTCGGCGCCCCTGACCACTTCCACCGCCTCCGGCGGCCACAGCGTGAAGGCATTGACCGGCCCGCCCGACCAGGACCGGCACGATCGGCAATGACAGTAGCCCATGGCATTGGGCTTGCCGGTGGCGCGGATCTCCACCGCACCGCAAAAGCAGGTTCCCGAGTACGAATCGCTCATGTGTTTCCTCCCTGATGGTACGATTCCGCCGGAAATTGCCCTCCGATTTCGACCGGCGACAAGTTAAATCGACGTGGCTTTGCCGTCAGCACACCACCAACTCGATGGGAGCCCGGGACAGTGGCTCCGCCGCCGTCTCCCCGACGATCGAGGTCCGCCCCAGGGTCATGGCTGCCCCGCTGTCGCTGTCCATCAGGATCATGTGCAGGAAGAACACCATGCCAGGCTCGATCACGACCGGGTTGCCCGCGTAAAACATCGGCCAGTCCATCCAGGACGGGGCATAGACCGCACCCAGTGAGTAGCCGCAGGCATTGAGGCGGTGCTGGCGCAGGCCGCGCCGGTCGAAGACCGTGGCGTGGGCCGCGAACACCTCGCCCATGGTCTGGCCGGGGCGCATGGCGGCCTCGCAGGCCAGGAGCGCCTCGGCGGCGGCGTCAAACAGCTCATGGTGGCGTGGGCGGGCCTCACCCACCAGCAAGGTGCGCATCAGGCAGGCATGGTACTGGCGCCAGACACCGGCAAACTCGAGCGTCAGCTGGTCGACCGGGTCGAGCCGACGCCGCCCGGACTGGTAGCGGCAGAGCAGGGCCGCCGGGCCGGAGCCGATGATGAACGGGTTGCCCGGATAGTCTCCGCCGGCCTCGAAGATCGCATCGTGCATCCGGGCCAGGATCACCCCCTCGTCGGTGCCGGCTCTGGCATGAGCGACGGCGGCGTCCAGCGCGGCATCAGCGAGCTCGCCGGCCCGACGCACCACGGCCAGCTCCGCTGGCGACTTCACCAGGCGCAAGCGGGCCAGGAGCCGTGAGGCATCCTCGGTCGTGGCGAAACCGTCAAGGGCCGCTGCCAGCTTACGGCCATTGGCGGCAGTGAGCCCATGCGTGTCCCACTCGACCCCAAGCCGGCGGCCAGCGAGGCCGATCTCCGCGAGCAGTGCCCGCAGCTCCTGGGCGGGCTCGGCATCATCGCGGTCGACCCAGACCCGGATATCGCTCAGGGTCGAGGTCAGCTGGGCCTGACGCAGGTCCGGTGCGCGGGTGAGTAGCGTCATGCCGCCGTCGGCACGCAGCACCAGACACTGAAAGAAGCAGAAGCCGAACGTATCGAAGCCGGTCAGCCAGTACATGCTCTCCTGCTTGAAGCAGAGCAGGGCGTCGAGCCCCTCGGCCGCCAACGCGGCGCAGGCGCGCTCACGCCGCTGCGCGTATTCATCGACCGTGAAATGCAGCGCCATCATGGCCTCCCGACTTGCCTAGCGCTTTCGGCTCTTACACCCTGCCTGGAAAGCTGGCCATCGACGGTCGGCCAAGCGGGGGCCGCATGGGCACGGAGAGTGGTGACGGGACGACGCGAGCGATCCTGCTGGTCTGTCTGGCGGGACTGCTGTTCGTCACCATGAACAGCCTGGTCAAGGCGCTGAGCACCCGCTTCGACCCGCTGATGCTGATCTGGGCGCGCTACTTCTTTCACGTCGTGCTGATCGTCGTGCTCTACCCGCGGCGCTTCCCACAGCTGCTGCGCACGAACCAGCTGGGCATTCAGCTCGGCCGCTCGCTGTTGATGCTGGGGGCGACGGCGCTGAACTTCCTCGCCCTGTTCTGGCTGCCGCTCGGCGAGGTGGCGGCGATCACCTTCACCTCGCCGATCATCGTCGCCGCCCTGGCGGTCCCGGTGCTAGGCGAGCGGATCGGCGGGGCGCGGTGGCTGGCGATCCTGGGCGGCTTCGCCGGGGCGATGCTGATCATCCGCCCCGGCGCCGAGACAATGAACACCGGTGCCTGGCTGGCCGCCGGCTGCGCCTTCTCCTACGCGCTCTATCAGATCAGCACCCGGATCGTGCGCGAGTCCGAGCCAATGGTGTCGCTGCTCTATGGCGGGATGGTCGGCATGGTGGCGCTGTCCGTGCTGGTGCCCTTCGGCTGGAGCACGCCCACGGCGCTCGAGTGGCTGCAGCTGGCTGCCATCGGCGTGCTCGGCGCCACCGGGCATCTGCTGCTCATCCATGCGCTGCGCAGCGCCGAGGCGTCCAGGGTCAGCCCGTTCATCTATCTGCAGCTGGTATGGGCCATGTTAGCGACGCTGGTGGTGTTCGGCGTGGCCCCGAAGCCGAGCACGCTCGCCGGTGCGGCGGTGGTGGTGGCCAGCGGCCTCGCCCTTTACCGGCTCGACGTGCGCGAGCGCGCCGGCAAGGCGGCGCGGCTGCACGGCTGACTCGACGCTCAGAGCATCCGGTACATGACCAGGGTGTCGACCAAGCCCAGACTTGGATGGGCGAAGGCCTCGGGTAGCCGGCCGACAATCTCGAACCCATGGCTCTGCCAGAGCCGCACCGCGCGCTCGTTGGTGCTGATCACGCAGTTGAACTGCATCGACCGGAAGCCGCGGCTCTTCGCGTGGCTCAGCGAGTGCGCGCACATGTCGCGAATTGCGGCTATGCCACGGCGGCAGAAGCAACTGGCCGCGG
>JAPJRA010000152.1:0-6118 GCA_030824835.1 Geminicoccaceae bacterium
CACGCGGGGCGGGTACGGCGGCGTCACGGGGCGGGCGACGTGGCCGCCGCCCGCGGGCCGCCGACCGCAGGCACCTCGGTGAGGAGCGCCACCTTGCTGAAGCCCGCCTGGTTGATGGTACTGACCACCTGCATGACGGTGCCGTAGTCGATGCCCTTGTCGCCGCGCACGAAGATCCGTGCGTCGGGCTTGCGCCCGGTGATCGCCTGCAGCCGCGGGCCCAGCTGATCGATCGCGAGCTGGCTGTCCTGGAGATAGACCTTGCCGCTGGCGTCGATCGTGACGCTGAGCGGCTCGTCCTGCCCGGCCAGCGGCGAGCTTTCCGCCTGCGGCAGGTCGACGGCCACGCCCGAGGTCAAAAGCGGCGCTGCCACCATGAAAACGATCAGCAGCACCAGCATGACGTCGACCATCGGCGTCATGTTGATCTCGACCATGGTCGCGCGCTTGCGTCGACGGCTGCGCCGGCCCGGCTCGGCACCTGCCTGCTGCAGCTTCATGCCCATGGGTCAGGCGACTTTGGCGGCATCGAGCTCGCGCGAGAGCACCACCGCGAATTCCTCGGAGAAGCTGGAAAGGCGGTTGGAGTAGCTGTCGATCGAGCCCGAGAGCTTGTTGTAGGCGACCAGTGCGGGGATCGCGGCGATCAGGCCCAGGGCTGTCGTGAACAGAGCCTCGGCGATGCCCGGGGCCACCACCGCCAGCGTCGTGTTCTTGGTGGCGGCGATGGCCTGGAAGCTGTTCATGATGCCCCAGACCGTGCCGAGTAGGCCCAGGAACGGCGCCGTCGAGGCGATGGTACCGAGCCAGGACAGATTCTTCTCCAGCGATTCCACCTCGCGGTCGCGGGTCAGATCCATCACTTGGCCGATCCGACCGACCAGACCGCGATTGAAGCTGACGTCGGTGGTCTTGGGCGATTCACGCCACTCGTCCATGGCGGTGGCAAACATCAGCGCCATCGGGTGGTCGGCACGCTTGGCGAGCTGGCGGTAGAGCTCGTCCAACGGCGCTCCCGACCAGAACTGCCGCTCGAACGCGTTGGCCTTGCGGATCAGCCGGGCCAGCCGAAACGTCTTGTCGAAAATCACCGCCCAGCACCACAGCGAGGCCACGAGCAGCAGCAGCATGACGCCCTTGGTCAGCAGATCGGACTGCAAGAACATGTGCAGGAAGCTGGGCCCGACGGCGGCACTGGCCAGCCCCACGGCGCTGATCGCGGAATCGTCCATTCAGAGAAACCCATTCGGGTGCAGTTGGGGCAAGAACCAAGCGCAGGCGCTGGGGCCGCGAATCACCGCCAACGGCTGGTCGCGGCCGATGCTCGTATGATCGCGGCGCGTTAAGCTGTCAAGAGCAGACAAAATCGTAAGATGAATTACCCGTTGCTCTGTTCGCTATTTTCGAGAAATGCTTGCCTCAACGCTTCAGGCAGGCGCTTGGGGCGCAATTGGACGCTGTCCAGGGTCGCCAGCGTGACTTCCAGCCGCGCGATCCGGTGTTTCTCGTGTGTCACCACCTGCTCCAGCTCCAGCCGTGCGCCGCCGACCAGCAGCGGGCGCGTGGTCACCAGCAGCAGGTCGTCGAGCCGCCCCGGGCGGACGAAGTCGATGACGCAGCGCGAAACCACGAACACGATGCCGTGCACGGCGGCGAGGCTGCGGTGGTCGAAGCCCAGGGCGCGCAGCATCTCGGTGCGCCCACGCTCGGCGAACTTCAGGTAGCTGGCGTGGTAGACGATGCCGGCCGCATCCGTGTCCTCGTAGTAGACACGCAGCGACCACCGATGCAGGGCAGCGGTCATGGCCCCTCCCCGCCGAACAGGTCGACCTGCGGTGCCGCAGGGACCGGGGCGTTGAGGCCCAGATGCAGCCACGCCGCCCGGGTCAGCAGCCGCCCACGCGGCGTCCGCTGCAACAGGCCCTGCTGCAACAGGAACGGCTCCACCGTCTCCTCCAGCGTGTCACGCTGCTCCGAGAGCGCCGCCGCCATGGTGTCGATCCCGACCGGGCCACCGCCGTAATTCTGCGCGATCGCCCGCAGGTAGCGTCGGTCCAGACTGTCCAGCCCGAGATCGTCGACCTCCAGCTGGCGCAAGGTGAGATCCGCGAGCCTGGCGTCCACCGCCCGGCCGTCGGCGGCGACGGTGGCGAAATCGCGCACGCGGCGCAGCAGCCGGGTCGCCACGCGCGGCGTGCCGCGGGCGCGGCGGGCGATCTCGCGCGCGCCCTCGGGCAGCAGCTCGAGGTCCAGCAGGCGGGCTCCGCGCAGCACGATGTCCTCGAGCTCGGCCACCTCGTAGAATTCGAGCCGGGCCACGATGCCGAACCGGTCGCGCAGCGGCGTGGTCAGGAGACCTGTTCGCGTGGTGGCGCCGACCAGCGTGAACGGCGGCAGATCGAGCCGAATCGAGCGGGCCGCAGGGCCTTCGCCGATCATCAGGTCAAGCTTGTAGTCCTCCATGGCCGGGTAGAGGATCTCCTCCACCGTCGACTGCAGCCGGTGGATCTCGTCGATGAACAGCACGTCGCGCGGCTGCAGGTTGGTGAGGATGGCCGCAAGATCGCCGGCCCGCTGGATGATCGGGCCGGAGGTCAGGCGGAAGCCGACACCGAGCTCGGCCGCCACGATCTGCGCCAGGGTCGTCTTGCCCAGGCCCGGAGGCCCGGCGAACAGCACGTGATCGAGCGCGTCGCCGCGCGTGCCGGCGGCCTGGATGAAGACGGCGAGGTTGGCGCGGAGCTGCGCTTGGCCAATGAACTCCGCCAGGCGCTTGGGCCGCAGGCTGACGTCGCGGTCCTCGGTCGCCGGCGTCGGGCTGACGATGCGCTCACTCATCCGGTCAGCTCCCGCAGGCCTTCACGGACCAGCACGTCGACGGCGAGATCGCCGCCCAGCCTAACCTGCACCCGAGCCAGCGCGGCATAGGCCTCGGCACGGCCGTAGCCCAGATGCAGCAGTGCCGACAACGCATCGTTGGCGCCGCCGCCGAGGCTCACCGCCACAGGCTCGCCGCGGCTGGGCTGCGGCAGGGCCCCGACCCGGTCCTTGAGCTCGGCCACGATCCGCGCGGCCAGTCGCGCGCCGACCCCGGTGGCGCGGCCGAGCATGGCCTTGTCGCCGGCAGCGATGGCGTTGGCCAGCTCGTGGGGCCGCAGCGTGCCCAGCAGGGAGAGCGCCACCCGGGCACCCACGCCCTGCACCGTCTGCAAAAGCCGGAACCAGGTGCGATCCGCCGCGTCGGGGAAGCCGTAAAGCGTGATCCCATCCTCGCGCAGATGCAGCTCCGTGTGCAGTTCCACCGCCTCGCCGACCCGCGGCAGCCCTTCCAGCGTGGCCGGGGCCACGGCCACGAGATAGCCGACGCCACCGACATCGACGATCGCATGGTCGTCGCCGACCGCGGCCAGTACACCGCGCAGATGCGCGATCACAGGCGACGCTCCGCATCGCGGGCGAGCTGGGCCGCGATCTGCGCCCGGCCGACCCGGAAATGCGCATGGCAGATCGCCACCGCCAGCGCGTCGGCGGCGTCCGCCGTGACCGCGCCGCAGCCAGGCAGCAGGAACCGCACCATCACCGCCACCTGCTCCTTGGCGGCGTTGCCGGTGCCCGTCACGGAGCGCTTCACCTGCTTGGCGGCATATTCGTTGACCACCAGCCCGGCATGGCTCGCCGCCAGCAGCACGACGCCGCGGGCGTGGCCGAGCTTCAAGGAGGAGAGCGGGTTGCGGTTGACCACCGTCTCCTCGACCGCGGCCTCGGTCGGCAGGTGACAGTCGATCACGTCCACGAGGCCACGATAGAGCCCACCCAGCCGGCTCGCGAGATCGGTGGCGGCATCGGTGTGCACGGCACCGCAACCGACGTACCGGAGTTGATTGCCCTCGGCCTCGACCAGACCCCAGCCGGTGTGGCGCAGGCCGGGATCGAGCCCCAGGATCAACGTCACCCGGCTCAGCCGGCGAGCCTGGCGAGCGCTGCTTCCGAGACCTCGAAATTGGCGATCACCCGCTGCACGTCGTCGTTCTCGTCCAGCGCCTCCAGGAGCTTGAACAGGGTCTCGGCCTTGTCGTCCTCGACCGGCACCGTCACCTGCGGCTTCCAGGTCAGGCCGGCCTCGTCCGCCGGGCCGAACTTTGCCTCTAGCTGCTCCTGCACGCTGGCCAGATCGTCGGCGGCGCAGATTACCTCGTGGCCGTCCTCCGAGCTCTCGCAATCCTCGGCCCCAGACTCGATCGCGGCCTCCAGCATCGCGTCAGCGGTCGCCACCCCGGCCGCGAAGCGCAGCTGCCCCACACGGTTGAACTGGAAGCTGACGCTGTTGGTCTCGCCCAATGCCCCACCATACTTGCTGAAGCTGGAGCGAACCGAGCTCACCGTGCGGTTGCGGTTGTCGGTCAGCGCCTCGACGATCACGGCGACGCCGCCGGGGCCGTACCCCTCGTAACGGATCTCGTCCAGGCTGTCGGCGTCACCGCCCTGGCCGCGCTTGATCGCCCGGTCGATGGTGTCCTTGGCCATGTTCGCGGCCTTGGCCGCCTGGATCGCGGAGCGCAGGCGGGGGTTGGCGTTGGGATCCGGCAGGCCGCTCTTGGACGCCACCGTGATCTCGCGCTGCAACCGCGTGAAGAGCTTCGCCTTGACCGCATCCTGGCGGCCCTTGCGGTGCATGATGTTCTTGAACTGGGAATGACCGGCCATGACTCGTCATTGATGGGGTGGGAGCGGGCAGTGTGCGGCGGGCTCTATAGCAGACAGGGCACACGTTCAGCCAGATGGCGTCGACTTGGCAGGATTGTCCGGCGTTGCGACGCCCAGCTGCCGCAGATGGTCGACCAGAAGGCGGGCATGGGCCGGCAGCCCCTCGAGGCGACGCGTACAGATCATCAGCCGGCGCACCGCCCAGGCGTCGGTCAGCGGCGCGAGTCGCAGCGCCATCGAGCGCCGGCTCCGACGTGCTGCCTTCTCCGGCACGATCGCGAGACCGACGCCGGCCTCCGCCATGCGGCAGACCGCCTCCAGGCTGGTGAGCCGCACGCGCAGCTTGAGCGGGCGGCCGGCCCTGGCCGCATGCTCGCCTAGATGTGTCTGCAGCGCACTGCCGGGGCCCAGGCCGACAAGGTCGTGCGCGATCACCTCGGCCAGCGCCAGCGGCCGGCGCGCGGCCAGGGCCGGATGGTCGCGCCGGCCGACGACCACCAGCCGATCCAGCACGAACGGGTAGGTCTCGAGGTCGCCCGGATCGACCGTGTCGGCGACGATGCCGGCATCGGCGAGCCCACCGGCCACGGCCACCACGATGGCATGGCTCGGACGTTCCTCGAGGTCGACGTCGAGCAGGGGATGGGCGGCGAGAAAAGCCGCCAGCGGCTCGGGCAGGTATTCTGCCGCCGCCGCCGTGTTCGCCAGCAGGCGCACATGCCCTTTGAGCCCGCCCGCGTACGCCGCGAGATCGCCGCGCATCTGCTCGAGCTGCTGGACCACCAGACGGGCATGATGTTGCAGGGCCTGTCCCGCGGGCGTCAGCCGGACACCGCGGCGCTCGCGCCGCAGCAACGCCGCCCCGAACACGGCCTCCATCCCGCGGATGCGCGCACTGGCCGAGGCCAGCGCCAACCCCGCGCGCTCCGCGCCACCAGTGATGCTGGCCGCCTCGGCAACGTGAAGGAACAACCGCAGGTCGGTCAGGTCGAAGCGCACCGGCATCTCCACACCCAATCGCTTCTGCCTTCGTCCCGCGCGAAGGCAGCCGCAACGTCAGCCACATTATGGCCCGGCCAGCGCCACCACAAGCTCTCGCCATGCTCGATCAACTCGCTATCCATCAGCTGGTCACGATTGCCCTGACCTTCTGCATTGCCGGCTTCGTCAAGGGCGTGCTGGGCTTGGGCCTGCCGACGCTGGCGATGGGCCTTCTGGGCCTGGTCATGCCGGCGGCCGAAGCCGCGGCCTTGCTGGTCCTACCCTCGCTGGTGACGAATCTGTGGCAGCTGCTGACCGGACCGAGATTCGGAGCGCTGCTGCGGCGGCTGTGGCCGATGCTGGGCGGCATCTGCATCGGGACCTGGGCCGGCGCCGGCCTGATCGCGGGCACCGATGCGGCCGTCACGACCAC
>JAPJRA010000152.1:6128-7574 GCA_030824835.1 Geminicoccaceae bacterium
ACTGCCCTCGGCTGGGCGCTGGCCGTCTATGCCATGGTCGGCCTGACTGCAGTTCGCATGACGCTGCCATCAGCCTGGGAGCCATGGCTGTCGCCGCCCGTGGGCGCGATCACCGGCCTCGTGACCGCGGCCACCGGCGTGTTCGTGATCCCGGCGGTACCCTTTCTGCAGGCACTCGGCCTGACGAAGGATGATCTGGTGCATGCGCTGGGGCTGTCATTCACCGTCTCGACGATCGCGCTGGCCGCGAGCCTCGCCGGCGACGGCGCCTACGACGCCACCCTGGCCGGCACCTCGCTGCTGGCCACGGTCCCGGCGCTCGCCGGCATGGCCCTGGGCCAGTGGGCCCGGGGTCGGCTGCACCCGGAGAGCTTCCGCCGATGGCTCTTCCTGGGTCTTCTCGCACTGGGTCTCTACATGGCGGCACCGGGCTCGCTCTGAGGCCGACACTCCTTCTTGTATTCGCCTAATATATCATTATTTCAATTACTTATTGCGATAACTGAAACTGTTGACAGAGCATGTCCAAGGCCTGATTATGGGAAATGTGGAGGAGATTAAGGTTCGGCCGAAGTACTGCCGACCAGGCCTCGCTCGCTGAGTGCAAGCGAACGGGAAGATGCGTTTGGCTTTACTTCAGCGCAGGCACAGTTGCTGGCCGCGGACCTGCGCCAACTGGAGGATCTGCCAGATCAATTAAGACTTGCCGCAAAGCCGCCGAAAAATTCGATAAAGTTGTGAACAAATTTTGTTCGATGGCGAATCACCGACATAGCGTTATGGTTGAAATTCTTTACTTACTTTGCGCCATAAAAGTTGCATTCAGACGCACGATGACGTAAGTTCATCACGTCAAGTCAGACGGTGCCTCCCTCCCTCGCTCAGCCCCCGCCGGGCAGCTCCCAGCGGGGGCGTATTTTTGTGTGGGGTCCCTGTTCGCGCGTCACCCGCAGCCGAGGAAGGAAGCCTGAATGAGCAGCTCGCAGGCGTTGGCCGGTTTCGACCGGGAGCAGAGTCATGCCAATGCCAACGACGATGCGCCCGGGTTGCGAATAGCGGTACTCGAAGCCCAGCTGGAATCCCACGAGCCGGTGATCGCCGCCGCCCTGCTGGTGGCGACCGCGTTCCGTCTGCGCGATGAGGAGGGCCTGATCAACACGTTGCGCGTGTTGACCCAGGCCCTTGGCGGCCTGGAGAGGAAGGCCACCGCCGACGCTTCTTGATCGTACTGCGGGCGGGGCCCACATGCGTCGCCAGCGGCGGTACCGGTCCGGTGCCGCCGACGATGCGATCGTGAGGGCCCATGACAGAGCCGGCATCCTGGCACGGCACCACCATTCTCTCCGTCCGCAAGGGCTCTCAGGTGACCATGGCCGGCGACGGCCAGGTCAGCCTCGGCCAGACGGTGATCAAGGCCAATGCGCGCAAGGTGCGCCGGCTCGGCGG
>JAPJRA010000153.1 GCA_030824835.1 Geminicoccaceae bacterium
ATGAACAGGAGGGTAGTGCGGTGGCGGCGCTGAATCTCCATCAGCAGCTGCGTGACCGCCGCCTGCACCGACACGTCCAGGGCGGACACCGGCTCGTCGGCGATGACCACCTTGGGATTGCCGGCGAAGGCGCGGGCGATCCCGACCCGCTGCTTCTGCCCGCCGGACAGCTGGCGCGGTCGACGGTAGTAGAAGGCGCGCGGCAGCTTGACCAGGTCGAGCAGCTCGAACACCCGATCGCGGATCCTGGTCGGGTCGCTCTCGCCGCCGAATTTCTGGACCACCCGCGCGATCTGGCCGCCGACCGAATGGCTCGGGTTCAGCGTGTCGAACGGGTTCTGGAACACCATCTGCATGTAGCCGACGGTGTCCGATCCGCGTTTTTGCACCTTGATGCGCGAGATGTCCTTGCCGTTGAGGCGGATCTCGCCCTCGGTGGCGGTCTCGAGCCCCATCATCACCTTGGCGAAGGTCGACTTGCCGCAGCCGGATTCGCCGACAATCGCCACGGTCTGCGCCTCGCGGGCGTCGAAGTCGAGCTGCTCGTTGGCCTTGACCGTGCGCGCCTTGGTGCCCCAAATCATGGCCATCAGCGAGCTGTCGGCGAGCTCGTAATATTTCTTGAGCCTGTCGACCTCGAGGACCACCGGCCCCATAGGCGCCGCCTCGGCGGGTCGGCGGGTCGGCTTCGCCGCCTCCCAATCGATCTCCTGGATCCGACGACAGCGGGCGGCATGACCGCTGTCGTTGTCGACGGTCTCCATCACCGGCCGGCCGTGGCCGCAAATGGCGGCCTCGAAATACTCGCACCGAGGTCCGAACCAGCAGCCCTGCGGCCGCTGGTGCGGCAGCGGCAGCTGGCCCGGGATCGGCATCAAGGGGCGGGCATATTTGTCCGCCCCGGGCAGCGGGATCGAGTTGAACAGACCGCGGGTGTACGGATGGCGCATCTTGTCGAACACCTCGGCCACCGTCCCGGTCTCCACCGCCTCACCGGAATACATCACCGTGATGCGATCGCAGGTCTCGAGGATCAGGCCCAGATTGTGCGAGATGTAGACCATCGAGGTGCCGAACTGGCCGGCGATCTCCTTGATCAGCGCCACGATCCCGGCCTCGACGGTGACATCCAGGGCCGTGGTCGGCTCGTCCAGGATCAGCAGCGCCGGGTTCGAGAGTAACGCCATGGCGATGACCACGCGTTGCTGCTGGCCCCCCGAGATCTGGTGCGGATAGGAGTTCATGATACGCTGCGGATCCGGCAGCTTGACCGCGGCCAGCATCTTGACGGCCCGCGCCCTTGCCTCCTCCGCGGTGACCTTCTCGTGGTAGAGCGGCACCTCCATGAGCTGGACCCCGATCCGCAGGGCCGGATTCAGCGAGGCCATCGGCTCCTGATAGACCATGGCGATCTTGGATCCGCGCAGCTGCCGCAGCTCCTCCTCGCTCATCTGGGTCATGTCGCGGCCCATGAACCGCAGCGAGCCGCGGACGATTTTGCCGTTCTTGCCGAGATAGCGCATGACCGCCAGGGCCACCGTGGACTTGCCGCAGCCGGACTCTCCGACCACGCCCACGGCCTCGCCGGGCATGACCGTGAGATTGAAGTCGACGACGGCCGGGATCTCGCCCTGGCGGGTAAAGTAGGAGATCGAGAGGTTCTCGCACTCCAGGATCGGCTGGATATCGGCCATGGCGTCAGTCCTTCAGCGAGATCTCCCGCAGCCCGTCGGCCAGGAGGTTGAATCCGAGCACCAGCGAGGAGACGGCAATTGCCGGGACGATCATGGCATGGGCGGCGAAGATCCCCACCGGCACCGCCTCGGCGATCATCTGCCCCCAGTCCGGATCAGGCGGCGGCAGCCCCAGGCCAAGGAAGCCCAAGGTAGCGATGGTGATCGTCGTGTAGCCCAGGCGCAGGCACGCATCCACGATCAACGGGCCCCTCGCGTTGGGCAGCAGCTCGACCAGCATGATGCGCAACGGCGACTCGCCGCGGGTCTGGGCGGCAAAGATGTAGTCCCGCGTCTTCAGGTCGAGCACGAGACCGCGCACGATGCGCATGATTCCCGGGGCGGAGGCGAAGGTCACCGCCAGCACGATATTGGCACCCGACGAGCCCAGGCGGCTGATGATGATGATATAGAGCACCATCACAGGAAACGAGAGCAACACATTGGAAAAGAAAGAGATAACCTCGTCCCACCAACCGCCGAGATAGCCGGCGGCGACGCCCATCATCATGCCGACCACGTAGGCGACCGAGGTGGCGAGGGTCGCCCAGACCAGCACCCGGCGAGAGCCCCAGATCAACCGCGAGAGGACGTCTCGCCCCTTGTGATCGGTCCCCAGCCAGAAGATCTGCCCCTGTGGCCCGGAGTCGCCGATGTGCTTGAACGGTGCAATGGCTTGGTTCGGATCGAGCAGTGGCAGGAGCGGCGCGATCAAAGCCATCACCACCCAGAACAGCAGCAGTGCCGCGCCGATCATGCCGACCGGGCTCTCCCGAAGAAGGCCGATGGCATGGATGAGCCCCTGGAGGCGGGATGGCGGGGTTAGGGCTTCGGGTTTGGTGACACTCGCCATCTCAACTGAACCTGATGCGGGGGTTGAGAAGGGTGTAGCCTACGTCCGAGATGAACTGGGACAGGACGGCCACGAACACGGCCACCAGCGTGCAGGCTTCGATAAGATAGATGTCGCCGAAGGTGGCAGCGTCGTAGATCAGCTTGCCGAAGCCCTTGTAGGCGAAGAACACCTCGACCACGATCACGCCGGAGAGCAGCCAGTTGAGCTGCAGCACGATCACCGTGAAGGGGGCGATCAGCGCATTGCGCAGTGCGTGGGTCATGATAACCCGGCTGCGCGGCAGGCCTTTGAGCGTGGCGGTTCGGATGTACTGAGAGGTCATGACCTCGGCCATCGAGGCCCGGGTCATGCGGGCGATGTAGCCGAAGTCGTAGAGCACCAGCACGGCCACCGGCAGCACGAGCTCGACCCAGTTGAACCCGCCGGTCATCGCCGACGTGCCCGGCAGCCAGCCGAGCTTGAACACGAAGAGTGCCACGAGGAGCGTGGCCGAGGCGAATTCCGGTACCGAAGTGGTCAGGATCGAGACGAACGAGATGGACCGGTCCAATGTCGAGCCTTCACGCATCCCGCCAAGGACACCCAGCACCAGCGACAGCGGGATCATGATCCCGAAAACGCACAGCGCCAGAATGCCGGTACTGCCGAGTCGATCCCACAGCAGCGTGTTAACCGGGGTCTTGAAGCGGATCGAATCGCCGAAGTCGCCGCGCAGCGCATTGCCGACCCATTCGACGTAGCGAAGCAGGAAGGGCCGATTGTAGCCCTTCTCCTCGAGCCACAGCTCGCGCTGCTCGGTGGATGAATAGGGACCCAACACCTTGCCGGCGACGCCCAGCTTGTCGGTCTCGAAGATCGAGAACAGCATGAACGACACGACGGCCATGATGAGCAGCATCGAGGCGAGACGACGAGCGGCGAGGAGGAGCATGGGGCCGCGCTCCTAGGCTGGTCGGTCGCCCCGGCCGTCGGCCGGGGCGATTGACGTTGGGGAAATCAGGTCGCCAGCCAAACGCGCTGGAACTGATGGTACTGGGTTGGATGAGCCTTCAGGTTCTGGACCTTGTTGGAAGCGATGAAGAACTTGGGCTGCCACAGCGGCTGCACCATCACCGCCGCGTCCTGGAGGATCTGCTCGACCTTCTCCATGGCAGCACGGCGCTGCTCAACGTCGACCAGCCCCTCGGCCGCGTCCAGCGCCTCGTCAAACTCCTTGCTTGCGAACTTGGTCTCGTTCCACGGTACCCCAGTGCGATAGCCCACCGAGAGAACCATCGTACCGAGCGGCCGGTGTGTCCATGCGGTGAAGCCGAACGGCGTCTGATCCCAAATCGCCCAATACTGCTCCGCCGGCATCAGGTTGATCGCCAGCTTGATCCCAGCCGGTGCGAGCTGACTCTGCAGGATCTCGCACACCTGCTGCTGCCACGGCCCATTGGTGTTGCCGCAGTCGATGCTGACCTCAAGCCCGTTGGGATGACCAGCCTCAGCCAGCAGCTTCTTGGCCTGCTCGATATCGGGCTTCAGCGGCTGCAGCGCAAAATATTCGGGGTGGACCGGGGAGACGTGGTGGTGTTCGCCGGCGGTGCCGCGCCCCTGATAGACGAGCTCGGGATAGGCACTAGCGTCGCAGCAGATCTGGATCGCCCGCCGGACCCGATGATCATCGAACGGCGGCTTGGTCACCTGCATCCGCAGGGTCCCGGTCTGCGCCGTCTGCGCCTCGTAGATCATCGAGTCGGGGACAGAGGCGGCCATCGCGTAAGATGCGATGTCGAACTCGTAGATCGAATCCACCTGACCCGAAGCGAACGCCGCCAGCTGGGCTGCCGAGGCCGAGCCGTGGTCATAATAATGGATCTCTTCCAGGTAGATCGGCCCGAAGAAGTAAGGATCCTCGATGTCCTTGCCCCAATAGGACATATCGGTCCGCTTCAGGATGCACTTCTGGCCGACGGCGAAGTCGGCCAGCGTGTACGGGCCGGTGCCGACCGGCCACTTCGAGAGATCCTTGCCGTTCTTCTCGAAATCGCGATGCAGCATCGCGGTCGGGTAGTTGTAGAGATTCTCCGGCACCGACAGTATCGCCTTGGCGAAATTGAGCCGGACCGTATGGTCGTCGACCTTCTCGACCGCACCCGGACGCTCGCGCTGCCCCATCTTGGGCTTGCCCTCGGCATCCTTCTCGCCGGTGTCGTATTCCTCAGTCAGCCCGCTGAACAGGCCGATATTGGACGAGCCGGTCTTCGGGTCGAGCCAACGTTTGAAGTTGAAGACGACGTCGTCAGCGGTGAAATCGTCGCCGTTGTTGAACTTCACCCCTTTGCGAAGGTGGAAAGTCCAAGTCTTGAGATCGTCGGACGGCTCCCAACTCTCGGCGAGATAGGGGCGCGTGATGTTGTCGGGGCCCGTGTAGGCCAGATATTCGACGATGTGCCGGGCTTGGTTGGACTTCTCGACCCAGTCGAACAGCGCCGGATCCGCCATCTCCTGAACGCCCATCGACACCCGCAGGATGCCGCCCGAGACCGGATCGCCCTCAGCCGCGGCGGCGGGTGCGACCAGCTGCTCCCCCAGGATTTCACCGGCCATCGCATAGGCAGCGCTCGCCGACACGCCAAGCAGGGTCACCGTGCGCAGGAACTCCCGGCGATCGCTCTTGCGTTCCGAGAACTGCTGCCGTGCCAGATCCACGAGCGGATGTACCCGCCCCAATTGCCGTTCCCGCTTGGTCATGCCATCGCTTCCTCTTCGTCGATCCGGCTCACCACGCCCGTGCGGTCGAGCATCTGGACTTCAACGTCCGGCAACAGCCCAATCCTGCCTGCTGCCATGCGACCCTTGGTCCAAGCACAGCGACATCGGTGTGCGCCGTACACCTAGTAATGCCCCGGCCGTTTGTTCTGGTCGTTCTCATCGTACGATGTCGAACGATAGGGCGCAGGCGACAAGGTGTCAAAAGCGGATCCGGCGAAGCGCGACGCCTTCGCTATCGACGCCGCAGCGACCTTGGCGCAGTTTGTGCAGCGATCGGATGAAGAGGCCCCGGCCCCCGCCCGGCCGCCCGTCCATTTTTGCGTCTGCCTAAAATTCGGGCAGCGACGATGAGACCGGGCATCAGTCAGCAGCAGTCACGCGAGGCGAGCTCCCACATGGTCATGCACGTAGCCCTGAACCACCGGACCACCTATCGGTACGACCGGCTCGTCGGGCTCGCACCTCAGCTGGTCCGGTTGCGGCCGGCACCGCATTGTCGGACGCATATCGTCAGCTACTCACTCAAAATCGAGCCCGAGCACCACTTCCTCAACTGGCAGCAGGATCCGTTCGGCAACTACCTGGCCCGGCTCGTCTTCCCCGAGCGCACCCGCGAGCTGAAGGTGCAGGTCGATCTGGTGGCCGAGATGGCCGCCCTGAATCCCTTCGACTTCTTCGTCGAGCCTTCGGCCGAGACCTTCCCGTTCACCTACGAGCCGGCCCTGAAGAAGGACTTGGCGCCGTACCTCGAGTGCGAGCGGCCGGGGGAGCATCTGGGAGCCTGGCTGGAATCGGTAACGCGCAAGCCGACGCCGATCGTCGATTTCCTGGTCGGCCTCAACCAGCGTCTGCAGGGCGACATCGGCTACGTCATCCGCATGGAGCCGGGTATTCAGACCTGCGAGGAGACGCTGGGCCTGCGCTCCGGCTCGTGTCGCGACTCCGCCTGGCTGCTGGTCCAGATCCTGCGCAATCTCGGGCTCGCGGCTCGGTTCGTGTCCGGCTACCTGATCCAGCTCAAGCCGGACCAGAAGTCGCTCGATGGCCCGTCCGGGACCGAGCAGGACTTCACCGATCTCCATGCGTGGACCGAGGTCTATCTGCCCGGCGCCGGCTGGGTCGGCTTCGATCCGACCTCCGGCCTGCTCGCCGACGAGGGCCACATTCCCCTCGCCTGCACGCCGGACCCGCAGACGGCGGCACCGATCTCCGGTGCCGTCGACCCCTGCGAGGTCGAATTCGGCTTCGAGATGAGCGTGCGCCGGTTCAACGAGCAGCCGCGCGTCACCAAGCCCTATCCGGAAGAGCAGTGGCAGGAGATCCTGGCTGCCGGACATCTCATCGACGAGCGGCTGGAGCGGGGCGACGTCCGGCTGACCGTCGGCGGCGAGCCCACCTTCGTCTCGATCGACGACCGCGAGGGCGCGGAATGGAACACAGCGGCGGTAGGCCCCTACAAGCGCGGCCGTGCCGACGATCTGATCAAGCGCCTTCAGGCGCGCTTCGCGCCGAACGGCTTACTCCACTACGGCCAGGGGAAATGGTACCCGGGCGAGCAGCTGCCGCGCTGGGCGTTCGCCCTCTATTGGCGCGGCGACGGCCTCCCGCTGTGGCGTAACCCGGCCCTGGTCGCGGACGAGACCAAGCCGGGCGACGCCACGATCGAGCATGTCGAGCGGTTCATGCTGGGCCTTACGGAGCGTTTGGGCGTCGACCCCGACAATGCCCTGCCCGCCTTCGAGGACCCGGCCTATTTCGTGCTCAAGGAGCACATGCTGCCGGCCAATCTCGATCCGCTCGACAGCAAGCTGGACGATCCCATGGAACGCACGCGATTGGCGCGGGTGTTCGACCGCGGCCTCGACCAACCCGTGGGCTTCGCGCTGCCCATCCAGCGCTGGCAGGCGCGCGACGGCCGGCGTTGGCGTAGCGAACGCTGGGCCACGCGACGCGGCCGGCTGTTCCTGACCCCTGGCGATTCGCCTGCCGGCTACCGCCTGCCGCTCAACGCCCTGCCATGGATTGAGGCGGCGGACTATCCGCACGTCATCTCGATGGATCCGTTTGCGGCGCACGCGGCGCTGCCGGCCCAGGCACCGCAGTTCCAGAACCGCCAAGCGACACCGAGCGTGCCGCCACCCGGTGCGGTGCTCGGTAGTGGCATCTCGGGTGCCGTCCGCACGGCGATCGCCGTGGAGGCCCGTGAAGGTCGCGTATGCGTGTTCAT
>JAPJRA010000154.1 GCA_030824835.1 Geminicoccaceae bacterium
CAGCCTATCCATCCACGACTGACGCGCCACAAGCGGCGGCTTGCCGCCGACCACGCAAGGCGTGCGGCCTCGTCCGCCCGCGCTGCGATCCTCCAACCTTGGATGAGCACGGCGCCTACTGCCGTCCGGTCTTCAATCCCGCACGATGTCGCAGACGTTATACTCGCGCTGGGACACACTGACGATCTGTGCAGTTAGAACGGCAAATTCTGTCACATTTCGTCAATTTAGAGATTGCGTTTCCCACTCCTTATGGTTGTCTACTGGAAACAAATTGATAACCGTCGATGGGAAGGGAACGGAAAATGACAGTCGGTCTGAGCCGGCGTGTTGTGTCCGGCATGTTCCTGGGCCTCGGGCTCTTTCCGTATCGTGCTTGCGCGGCGACGGGTGGTGGCGGCTATGGCCGCACGTTCTATGTCGCGAATGCCGGGAGTGATCAGAACAACGGCAGCAGCCCCACGGCGCCTTTCCGATCTCTCGCCGCCGCCAACAGACTAGCCAGCGCCGGGGACACGGTCCTTCTCCAGTGTGGCGGCGTCTGGCGCGAGAGCTTCGTTGCCAGTGCCGTGGACCTTCGCCTCGCTTCGTACGGCAGTGGGTCGCTGCCCGTCGTGACCGGCGCGGATCGGCTGGATACCCTGCTGGCACGTGTCGGTTCCACATCGACCTGGCAGGCGGCGCTCCTTACCGAGCCCACCCAGGTCTTCATCGACAATGCTCGCGGCCGGCGGGTCGCCACCGTCAAACAGCTCGCCAAGTATCGCGATTGGTACTGGGGGGGCAGCAAGCTGACAGTATTCGGCAAGACCGATGGCGGTCGGCCGAGTGTGGATGCGAGTGTTCGGGATGTCCCCATCGACGCCAACGGCTATCCCGGGCTCGTGGTCGACGGGCTGCGCCTGGAGCGCGCACGCCGGCACGACATCGTGCTGGGCGCGCCCGACCGGCCGACAGTACGCGGCTGCGAGATTTTCGAGGCGTTTCAGAACGGGATCGAGTTCGGTACCGATCTTTCCCACGATGACGGACTGATCGAGGACAACAAGGTCGGCGAGCATGGTCAGACCGGGATCAGCGGCGGGGGTCGCATGAGCGGCTGGCTCATCCGCAACAACACGATCTCCGGTTGTGGCCGGCTGCACAACGAGATGGTCGGGTCCGTGGCCGGCCACACCTGGACCGCCGGGCTCAAGCTCTGGGGCTGGGCCCAGGATGGCCTGCACGGAAGTGTGCAGATCGAGGGCAACAGGATCAGCGACTGCCGCCCGCACGCCTGGGCGCCGACCAGCAGCCAGCCGCACTGCCAGGGCTGCGGCATCTGGATCGACGAGGTCTACAATCCCTCCGCCGCGCAGGTGATCAGCGGCAATATCGTCGTCGACTGCCAGTCGCGCGGAATCTATCTGGAAAAAAGCGACAATTGCACGGTCAGCCGCAACACGGCTGATCGCTGTGGGAACGCTCTCTACACCGCCGGATTGTCCGTTCAGGGAAGCGGCGGTCGTGGCTGTGCCAGAAATCTGGTCGAGAAGAACACGGTCCGTGGCGGATGGTGGGCCGCGGAGTTCGGCGGCAATGACGTCAAGATGTTTGTCAACAATGTCGTCCGCAACAACATATTCTGTGGCAGCACCAATCAGAATATCTATGCCGTTGGTGGCGGTGCGAACAGTTCCGGTTTGGGTCAAGGCAATGTCTACCAGAGAAACTGCGTCGATCGGGAGCGCTCGAATTTCCTGACCTGGATAACCATGAAGAGTTCCTTGGGCGCATTCGAAGCCGCATCTTTGGGCTATGCCTTCAACAATATAGCCGCCGATCCTATGTTGAGCACAACGTCTTCAGGTGAACTTGCGCTCGGCGCTGGGTCGGTCTGCCTGAACAAAGCAGTGGACGGCGGCAATATCGGCGCTTGGCAGGGCTAAATTTCGGCTCTTCGTTCCTTTAAGCGCACAGCCGCCAGCCTCCATGCACCAACGCTGTCATCGGATGTATCCGGGTTCGTCAGGGCTCGTGCCAGCACGGTTGGCTGGCCTGGGTCGGTCGGGCTATAGCGCTGCCTCGCACGGCTGGGGCGGGCAGGAATGCGGTGCATCGGGTGCGGATCGGCGCCAGTGACGGTGTGCTCCGAGCGCACCGCCCAGGGCTATCGCAGGTTCCGCCGCCATGCGTGCGGCAAACAGTTCAATGAGCGCACGGGTACGGTGCTGAATCCGGCGCCGTACCCCTCCGATGTCATCGCCCCCGTCCGTGCTCTGGCGGCTGCGCTACAAGCTGAGCCCGCGCGATCTGCCAGAAATGCTCCTCCTGGTCCGCGGCATGGTGTGGTCGTGCCCCGGCGGGTGGCGTAGCTGGGCGGTAGCGATGCCACTCGCGAGAGCGCCCAAAGCACGCCGACTGTCAAACGGCTTGCAAGTTTGGCTCTGGCGCAGTTTTGACCCTGGAGGCAGGTTGTCCCGGTAATGCATAGGAGGGCCCTGCGCCGGCAGCGTGCTCCAGACGCATTGGCGAGCAGACGGCGCGGGAGACACCTGTGCAACCCACCGGGACAACCGTTGGGGAGACGGACAATCAACCGCGCGGACGAGCGCCTCGCCGTCTGACAGCATGTTCGCGATCCATTTGCCGCTGTCGTTGATTAGCGCACAACCAACGCTACGCCCTCTTCATCCTTCATATCTCCGACTGGATAGAGCGTTCGACGCACAGCCGGGTTCCCCGCCGGGAGCAGAATTGCTGGCCGGAGGAGTAGGGGCGAAGCGGGGCGCGGCGGGAGGCCGGAAAAGATTCTAACCATCACGCATAAAGCCTATTGATTAGATAGAGTTTTTACGGAAAGATGCGGGTCAAGCAGATGGGCTCCCGCAGGAACGCAGGACATGACCGCAGCCACCGCCACTCTCGCCTTCGCCGCCGCCGACGTCGCCCCCGTGGCGCAGCCGATCAGCCAGCGGCTGCGCGCCCCCTGCCTCGGGCTGGCCCTGGTGGCCGCCGGTGTTCTGTGGGTCGGGATCGGGTCGACCATCGTGCTGCTGGTGGCCTGAAGCCACGCCGAGACGTCGCGACCCGCCCCATACGGGCACAAGATTCCGCAACGAGTGCTCCATCCGGCCCTCCGGTGCGTATCACGCCTGAGCGTGGTGCTCCTTCCGGCAGCAGCAAGATGGACGCAATGACCTACCTGATCGCCTACGTCGCCACCGCGGTGGTGTTCTTCGCCCTGGATTTCGTCTGGCTGGGGACGGTCGCCAACCGCTTCTATCGCGGTCAGCTCGGGTCGCTCATGGCCGAGCAGGTCAACATCCCGGTCGCCGCCGCCTTCTATGCGCTCTACGTGGTGGGCCTGGTCATCTTCAGCGTGGCCCCGGCCCTGGCCACGGGCAGCTGGAAGACGGCGCTCCTCTATGGCGCGCTGTTCGGCTTCTTCGCCTACGCCACCTATGATCTGACCAACCTCGCCACCTTGCGCAACTGGCCGCCGATGCTGTCGGTCGTGGACCTGATCTGGGGCACGGCGCTCTCAGGCACGGCCGCGACCCTGGGCTATCTGATCACGCGCAAGCTGGTCTAGCCGGCATCGATGCCGACATGGCCGGGCTGGCCCCCCACCCGGTCCAGCCACGCCAGCACGCCCGGGTAGGCGGCCAGGTCGAAGCCGCCCTCGCCCGCGACGTGGGTGTAGGCGTAGAGGGCGATGTCGGCGATCGTGTAGCGGTCCGCGACCAGGAACGGGTGGCCCGTGAGCCGCTGCTCCATGACGCCCAGCGCCGCGCGCCCGCCCTGCTCCAGCCGCGGCAGCTCGGCCCGGCGCGGGCTGTCCTCGGGCAGGAAATGGTGGATGAAGCGGGCCACGGCGATGAACGGCTCGTGGCTGTACTGCTCGAAGAACAGCCACTGCAGCACCTGCGCCCGCGCGAGCCGGCCCTGGGGCAGGAACGGCGTGCCGTCGGCGAGGTAGCAGAGGATGGCGTTCGATTCCGCGAGCACCGTGCCGTCCTCCAGCTCGAGCGCCGGGATGCGGCCGTTCGGGTTGCGGGCCAGGAACTCGGGCGTGCGAGTCTCACCCTTGAGGATGTCGAGCTCGATCCGCTCAAAGGGCAGCTGAAGCTGGTGCAGCAGCAGGCGGCACTTGTAGCCGTTGCCGGAGGAGAGGAAGTCGTAGAGGCGCAGCATCGACGGGATTCTCCGCTAGGCACCGATCCGCAGTAGCACGCCCTCGTGCTCGAGCAGCCAGCGCTTGCGCGGCAGGCCGCCGCCATAGCCGGTGAGCGAGCCGTCGGCGCCGATGACCCGGTGGCAGGGCACCACGATGCCCAGCGGGTTGCTGCCGTTGGCCAAGCCCACGGCGCGCACTGCGGCCGGACGGCCGATATGCTCGGCCAGCCTCTTGTAGCTCCAGGTGGTGCCGGCCGGGATCTCGCGCAGGGCGGCCCAGACCTCGCGCTGGAACGGCGTCCCACCGCCGTCGACCGGCAGCCGGTCCAGCGCCACGAGGTCACCGGCGAGGTAGGCGCGCATGGCGGCCACGGCACCCAGCGGATCGCTCGCGGGCTCCAGCGGCACGGGCCCGAAGCGGCCCCGCACCAGCTGCCAGAGCCGGTCCTCGGGCTCGCCGAAGTCGACCGCGACCAGCGCCGTGTCGTGCGCGACAAGGACGATCGGGCCCGCCGGCGAGTCCAGCCGTGCGACGTGGAGCCTGCCGGTGCTCAGGGGGCCTCCCAGGTGCCGCGCTCGGCGGCACGGAACACGGCATCGATCACCCGCATGTTGGCGAGGCTGTTCTCGAGCGGCACCGGCTGGGCGGTCCCGTCCTGGATCGAGGCGGCGAAGGCGTCGCCCATGACGCCGTACTGGTCGCAGGCCGGCAGCTCGATCGTCTCCGTCGCCACCAGCCCCAGGCCGGGGCCCTCGTAGAGATGCAGCCGGCAGGGTGCGTCGTTCGGGGCGTTGAAGGGAATCTCGACCTCGAGCCGCGCCTTGGTGCCGAGGAACTGCATCGTCTGCCGGGGGACCAGCTGCGTGCCATACTGGAAGCAGCACTGCACCGCGCCGAAGTCCAGCAGGGCGCTGCCCAGGCGGTCGATGCCGGTGCCGGGGTCACGCTCCAGCATCGCCGCCACGCGCGACGGCTCGGCGCCGGTCACGAAGCGGGCGGTGGTGATCGGGTAGCAGCCGATGTCGAGCAGGCCGCCGCCGCCCCACTCGGCGACGTTGCGGACGTTGGCCGGATCGACGAGGTAGTAGCTGAACAGGCCGTTGATCGCCTTCAGCTCGCCCAGCCGGCCAGACCGCACCAGCTCCCGCGCGTGCAGCCATTGCGGGTGCGTGCGGACCATGAAGGCTTCCTGGATGCGCATACCGGTCCGGTCGCGCGCCTCGATGAGCTTTTCCACCTCGCCGGCATGGAGCCCGATCGGCTTCTCGCACAGCACGTGCTTGCCGGCCTCGGCGGCCTTGATCGTCCAGGGCACGTGAAGATGGTTGGGCAGCGGGTTGTAGACGGCGTCGATGTCGGGGTCGGCCAGAAGGGAGTCGTAGCTGTCATGTACCCGCGCGATGCCGAGCCTGGCCGCCACCTCCCGACCGCGTGCGCCATCGCGCGACGCCAGGGCCACGACCTCGCACCGCGCCGACTGCTGCAGCGGCGGGATCACCTTCTCGCGCGCGATCTTGGCAGCCCCCAGCACCCCGAACCGCAGCTTGCGCATCTTACCTCCCCGGCCAGCCGCCATGGACGTTCTTCGCCCCTCCATGCGCCAGCCATCACGTCCAGGCAAGCCGCGAGGGGGCATGGCCGGCAGGACCGCTGCACGCACGCGGCCATACCGTGCTAGGCTGGCCGCCATGGCTGTCCCGGCATGATCCTCCATATCCGCGCCGCGCACCCGGACGAGCTGAACCGGGTGGCTGCCGTCATGCGGGCTTCGTGGGACCATGGCATCGCGCCCCTGGTGCCCGGCCTGGTGCACCGGCGGGTCGTCGCCGAGCAGCCGTTCGACGCCTTCGTGCGGACCCTGGGCCGACGCTTGCTGGTGGCCGATGTCGGGGGCCTGCCGGTGGGCGCAGGCGCAGACGACCACGAGCAGGGTCACATCACCGACCTCTGGGTAGCCCCGGAGCACCAGGGCCATGGCGTGGGGTCGGCCCTGCTGGCGGCGCTGGAGGCGCGGATCGCACGGACCGGCAGCCGGGCGGCGCGGCTGGCGGTGCTGACCGCCAACGTGCGCGCCCTGGCGCTCTACCGGTATCGCGGCTATCGGCCGGAATGGCAGGGCCTGAAGCTGGACCGCGGCATCGGCATCGCCCTGCACAAGACCGGCATGGTCAAGCGGCTCGGGGCGGCTACTCCACGGTGACACTTTTCGCAAGGTTGCGCGGCTGGTCGACGTCGGTGCCCTTCAGCACGGCGGTGTGATAGGCGAGCAGCTGGATCGGGATGGCGTAGAGAATCGGCGCCACGAACGGGTCGACCGTAGGCAGGGTCACCGAGCGCCACGCATATTCCTGGAGCTCGGCCACGCCCTCGGCGTCGGACAGCAGCACGACGCGGCCGCCACGGGCGACCACCTCCTGCAGGTTGGAGGCGGTCTTCTCGAACAGGTGGTCGCGCGGTGCGACCACGATCACCGGCACGCTCTCGTCGATCAGGGCGATCGGCCCATGCTTCAGCTCGCCCGCGGCATAGGCCTCAGCGTGGATGTAGCTGATCTCCTTGAGCTTGAGCGCCCCCTCGAGCGCCACGGCGAAGCTGGTGCCCCTGCCGACATAGAGGACGTCCCGGGCCGAGGTCAGCTCCTGGGCGATGGCATGGACCGCCTGATCCTGCTCGAGCACCTGCAGCACGCGTGCCGGCAGCTCGTCGAGCGCCTGGGTCAGCTCGAGCTCGCGCTCGGGCGTCAGCCGGCCTCGCGCGCGGGCGGTGCCGACGGCGAGACAGGCGAGCGTCGCCAGCTGCGTGGTGAAGGCCTTGGTAGAGGCGACGCCGATCTCGGGGCCGGCCAGCGTGCGCAAAAGCCCGTCGGCCTCGCGGGCGACCGTGCTCTCGGGCACGTTGACGATCGCCAGCGCCTTGTGCCCGGCGGCGCGCAGATGACGCATGGCCGCCAGCGTATCCGCCGTCTCCCCAGACTGCGAGACGAACAAGCCAACCTGACCCGGCACCAGCGGGGCATCCCGGTAGCGGAACTCCGACGCGATGTCCCAGTCCACGGGCAGGCCGGCCAAGCTCTCGAACCAATACTTGCCGACCAGGCAGGCGTAGGAGGCGGTGCCGCAGGCCACGGCTGCGATCCGGGTCACGTCGGCCATGTCGAACGGCAGGTCCGGCAGTGCGATGCGGTGCGTGGCCGGGTCGGCGAACGAGCGCAGCGTATCGCCCAGCACAGCCGGCTGCTCGAAGATCTCCTTTTCCATGTAGTGGCGATGGTTGCCCTTGCCGATCAGCGCCCCGCTCAGCGCCGTCTGCCGAATCGGGCGCTCGGCCGGCTGATCCTGGGCGTCCAGGATCACCGCGCCCTTGCGGTCGAGGAAGCCGATGTCGCCCTCGTCGAGGTACTGGAT
>JAPJRA010000155.1 GCA_030824835.1 Geminicoccaceae bacterium
AACTCCACGACCGCGGTGCGTCTGCGTGGCCTCAGGCTCGGGATCGTCCTGCTCGCGCCGGCCGTTCCGGGGCCTGCTGAGATCGCCGTCGCAGAAGCCATCGGTGCGGCGCTCGTCGCGAAGCCGGTGCTGCGCCACGAGCTAGCGGCAGCCCTCGCAGGGCAGCTGGCCACACCTCGCCCGGGCTCTCGAGCACGCTGACCGGTTGGTTTCAGTCTGGCCTCGTCCCTCCGTCCTGCCGACCCTCGCGTTCGTCCTGCAACGAAAGTCGACAAACCTCCACGCCATGCATCAGAGCGGAAACATACGACTTGGAAATGAAACCATGCGATGGATAACACGACATCAGGTTGAAACGCCAGATGACAATATTACCCAAGTCGTCGCGATGGAGGAGGGAGTTCAATATTGACGAGTATCGGACGACCTTAGTCGCAGTCGACCCGGGCCGATCGACGTTCCGACCCTGAAATCGGACGAACATCGTCCTGATCCGCATCGTCGGCCCGGTTCCGGCTCCGGAAGAACAACAAGACGTCAATTCATGGCGCGAGCGCCGCGCCTTGGGCTCTCAGCTTTATAGCGATCAAACTTGGCGCATCTATCGGTGCGTCCACCAGGAGTGTTGAACTATGCTATCGAAATCAAATATCGCTCTGGCGTCGACTTTCGCTGTGATCGGCGCATTCTGCTCCGCCGCCCCGGCCTGGGCCGGCTCGAAGATCTTTTCGAGCGGCAGCAGCGTCGCCACGGTGAACGGGACCGTCGAGACCAACGCCTCGCAGAATCGCGACCCATTCGTGGCCCAGGTGTTCACGGCCGGCAACGAGTGCATGCGCATCGCCGTCACCAGCCAGGGTCAGGACCTCGAGGCGACCCTCATCTCCCCGTCCGGCACGATCTGGCAGGACGACGACAGCGGCGGCCTGAACCGGCCGCTGATCAAAGCGGTCACCAACGTTCGCGGCTGGTACCCGCTCACGCTGTCGCACTGGTCGGGTGCGTCGGTGAATGCGGACTTCACCATGACCGTGCAACGGGCCGCCACCACCAGCTCGCTCTGCGCGCCGGCGACCACCCCGCGCGCGGCCGTCGCCGCCGCCGCGGCGTCCAAGTCCGGCAGCAACGGGCCGAAGCCCGTCGGCGGGCCGAACTGAGCTTTTGACCAGCATATCGGCCCGGGGTGCTGTCGCACCCCGGGCCGTCTTGCCGCGTGGTAGCGACAGTCGATGTCCCGCCCGAGAAGCTGGATTGGGCGACAGCCCAAGACCGCTGGCGTGCGCCGGCATCGACGGGATAGTCTCGCGACGAACGACGAACGGGAGGGGGTATGCCGGTCCTCAACCAAGATGTCGGACCGCGGACACCCATGGGTGCGACCCTGGTGGCCGGCGGTGCCACCTTCCGCACCTGGGCGCCGCACGCGCTGGACGTTCACCTCGTCGATCGTCATGGCCTCGATGAGGCTGCAGGTGTGGGGAGGGAATGGGCACCGGGCGATGCCGATCGTCTGGTGAAGCTCGATGACGGCACCTGGGTCGGCTTCGTGCCCGGTGCTGGCGACGGCTACGACTATCTCTTCTGGGTGCGCGGCCCGGGAAGCAGCGGCTTCAAGCGCGATCCTTACGCCCGCGAACTCGGCCTGCGGCCGCCGTTCCCCGACTGCCCCTGCATCGTGCGTTCACCAGACTCCTACCCGTGGCGTGCGAACGACTGGCACCCGCCAGAGTTCCGGGATCTCGTGATCTATCAGCTGCATATCGGTGTGTTCTGGGCGGTGGATGGCCAGGGCCGCGATCGGCGACGGTCCTACGGGCGATTTCTCGATGTGATCGGGATGATCCCCTACCTTCGCAATCTGGGCATCAACGCCGTCCAGTTCCTGCCGGTCCAGGAATACGACCGTGACATCGGCCTCGGCTACAATGGCCTCGACTACTTCTCGCCAGAGATGGCCTATCAGGTCGAAGATCCGGCGGAGATCGCAAGACACCTCAATGCTGTGAACGGCCTGCTGGCGTCGGCCCACCAGCCACCGCTCGAGGCTGCCCAGCTCAAAGCCGGCCCGAGCCAGCTCAAGTGCCTCGTCGACCTCTGCCATCTGAGCGGCATCGCGGTAGTGTTCGACCTCGTCTACAACCACGCGGGCGGCGGCTTCGGCGACCGGAGCCTGGCGTTCTATGACCGGCAGGCCGACGATGGCACGCCGTGGGACCGCAACGGCGCCACGCTTTACTTCGGCAACGGCGAGCATGCAGGCGGTCTCGTCTTCGATTACCGTCAGGAAATGGTCCGCCAGCTCCTGATCGACAACGCGCGCTTCTTCCTGGACGAGTATCGCATCGACGGGATCCGCTACGATCAGGTCGGGGTCGCGACCACGCATGCCGATGGCCCGCGCTTCTTTCGCAACCTCACGGATACCGTGCGCTTCCACCGCCCCTCGGCCCTGCAGATCGCCGAGTACTGGGAGTGGGGACCGCGCTAGCGCGGTGACGCCCACGTCGGCAAATGGTCTCGGCTGCGACGCGGCACTGGCCGATGGCCTCCGCGACAGCCTGTGGGCGGCCCTGTCCCAGGCTGCCAACGGCAGCGAGGCCCGCGTCGATCTCGACCGGGTGGCCGCCGCGTTCGGTCGGCCTGCCGGGTATCCGGACGCGTGGCGCGCCGTGCAGAATCTGGAGACCCACGACGAGGTGCTCTGGAATCCGTTCGACCAGTCGGCGCGCAACCCACGGATCGCGAAGCGGGCGGATCCGAGTCCAGGGCCCACCTGGTACGCCCGCAGCCGAAGCCGCGTCGCGACGACCCTCCTGCTGGCCGCCCCAGGCATCCCGATGCTCTTCATGGGCCAGGAGTCACTCGAGGACAAACCCTGGAGCGACGATGTCGAGAACTGGCCACACTTCCTGATTGCATGGGACTGGCTGTCGGGTGACGACCGCTACCGCCATCGCCGCGACTTCCACCGCTTCGTCACCGACCTCGTCCATCTGCGTCGCGCTGCACCCGCCCTGCGCGGGGAAGGGGTGCACGTGCCGCAGGTGCACAATCTCGATCGGGTCATCGTCGTCCACCGCTGGGTCGAGGGTGAGGGCCGCGACCTGATCGTCGTCGCCAGCCTGAACGAGGCCACGCTCGATGGCTATCCGGTGGAGATGCCCTGGCCTGGGCCGTGGCGCGAGGTCTTCAACAGCGACCTCTACGACCATTTCCCGAACCCGTGGGTCACCGGTAACGGCGGGGTCATCGCCGCCGATGGGCCCGTGGGTCGCAACTACCCCTTCACCGCGCGGGTGCGCCTACCGGCGAATGGCGCCTTGATATTCGCTAGAGGTGCCTGAATCCGCGCCGTCAGGCGGCGCCGGCTAGTGCCTGCTCAAGATCGGCGATGATGTCGGCGGCCGTCTCGATGCCGATCGACAGCCGCACTACATCGGGGCCCGCACCCGCCGCCACCAGCTGCTCCTCGTCGAGCTGGCGGTGGGTGGTGGAGGCGGGGTGGATGATCAGGGAGCGGGTGTCGCCGATATTGGCGACGTGGCTCAACAGCTGGCAGCCGTCGACCACGCGCACGCCCATCGCGTAGCCGCCCTTGACGCCGAAGGTGAAGACCGACCCCAGGCCATGCGGGCAGTATTTCTCGAGGAGCGCCGTGCGGTTCTGCGGCAGCCTCGGGTAGGAGACCCAGCTGACGTGGGGGTTGGTGGCCAGCCAGGCCGCCACGGCATCGGCGTTGGCGACGTGCCGGTCCATGCGCAACGGCAGGGTCTCGATGCCCTGCAGGATCAGGAACGCGTTGAAGGGCGACAAAGCAGGGCCCATGTCGCGCAGCCCGATCGCCTTGTTGCGCACCGTCAGCGCGAAATTGCCGAACGTCTCGTAGAAGCGCAGGCCGTGATAGGCAGGAGTGGGCTCGGCCATCAGCGGGAATTTGCCGTTGGCCCAGTCGAACCGGCCGCCCTCGACGATGGCGCCGCCCACCGAATTGCCCTGGCCGCCCAGATACTTGGTCATCGAATGGACGACGATGTCGGCACCCCACCTCAGGGGCTGGCAGAGGTAGGGGGTGGGCAGGGTGTTGTCGACGACCAGTGGCAGGTCGTGGGCATGGGCGATGGCGGCGATGGCCTCGATGTCGGCGATGATGCCATCGGGGTTGGAGGCGCTCTCGATGAACACGGCCCTGGTCTGATCGTCGATCGCGGCCGCGAAGTTCTCGGGCTCGCGCGGATCGACGAACTTCGCCTGCCAGCCGAACTGCGGGAAGGTGTGCGTCATCTGCGCGATCGAGCCGCCATAGAGCTTCGAGCTCGCGACCACGTTGTTGCCGGGCTGCAGCAGGTTGAGGAAGGTCAGGAACTGGGCCGCGTGGCCGGAGGCCGTGCAGCAGGCGGCGGTCCCGCCCTCCAGCGCCGCGAGGCGCGCTTCCAGCACGGAGACCGTGGGGTTGGTTAGCCGTGTATAGATGTTGCCGAACTTCTGCAGGTTGAACAGTGCCGCTGCGTGGTCGACATCGTCGAACACGTAGGAGGTGGTCTGGTAGATGGGCACCGCGCGGGCGCCGGTCGTGGGATCAGGCTCGGCACCGGCATGGACTGCCAGGGTCTCGAAGCCATAGGTCCGGTCGCTCATGTCCCAATTTCCCCTGCATCGATCGGGCGCCGGTCTAACGCAGGGGCCGCCTTCGGTCCAGCCGCCGGTCAGCGATCGTGCAGCGCCCGCGAATCGGCCGGCGCCTGCTCGCGTTCGACCATGCCGTAATCCCGCTGCACTTCGGTCACGCGCAGCCGATAATCCTTGAACATCCGGTGGCGGCCCACTGCCTGCGCGGCGCGATGCTCGCCGAGGCGGCGCCAGTTCGCCAGCGCCTGCTCGTCGCGCCAGATCGACAGCGACAGCAGCTTGCCGGGCTCGGTCAGGCTCTCGAACCGCTCGACCGAGATGAAGCCGTCGATGCCTGCTAGATGCGGCCGCAGCTCGGCGGCGAGATCCAGATACTGGCCGCGAAACTCGGGATGCGGCCAGACCTCGAAGATGACCGCGATCACGAGAGGCCGCCTTTCTTGCGCTTGAGCTGTACGGCCTGGCCGCGCTTGGAGGAGACGATGCCGCGATCGACGCCGAGCCAGCCGATCTCGCCGAACAGGCGCCCGTACTCTATCTTGGGGCAGCGATCCATGATCACCTCGGCTCCGGCCGCGCGTGCCCGCTCGGCCGCCGCATCGTCGCGCACGCCCAGCTGCATCCAGATGACCTTGATGCCCAGGCGCACGGCCTCGTCGGCAACGGCGCCCGCCTCACTGGAGCGGCGGAAGATCGAGACCATGTCCGGCACCAGTGGCAGGCTCGCGAGATCCGGATGGACGGTCTCGCCCAGCAGGACCTCGCCGGCGCTGCGCGGGTTGACCGGCAGCACGCGATAGCCCTTGCCCTGCAGGTAGAGCATGGCGAAGTAGGACGGTCGCATCTGGCTGGTCGAGGCGCCGACCATGGCGATGGTCTTCACCCGCAGCAGTATGCGCCGGATCTGGCTGTCGTCGTAGACCAGTGGCTGGTCAGGCATGGGCGTTCCGGCGCTGGCGGCAAGAGGTTACGCAGCATCATGTAGACGGCCGCAGTGGAGGCGCCAAGTGACCCTCGACCCACAGCAGACAGCGACCCTGGTCGGTATCTCGACCGCCTCGATTACCACCATCCTGCTCAAGAAGGGCCTGCACAATGTCTGGCTGCGCGGTGCGCGGCCGCTGCGACCGGGCCAGCCGCGTCAGGTCGGTCGCGCATTCACGCTACGGTTCGTGCCGGCGCGCGAGGATCTGGCCACCCCGGAATCCTGGTCGTCGCCGACCTCGACGCGGGCCGCGATCGAGGCCATGCCGGAAGGCTGCATTGCGGTTGTCGATGCCAACGGCGTCACCGATGCCGGCATCTTCGGCGACATTCTGTGCGCGCGCATGCGGGCCCGTGGCGTGGCGGCGCTGGTGACTGACGGCGTCATTCGCGACGTGGCCGGCGTCGGCGCCGTGGCGTTGCCGGTCTGGTGCGGCGGCGTGGCCGCCCCACCGTCGGTAGCCGGGCTCACCTTCGTCGGCTGGCAGCAGCCGATCGGCTGCGGCGGCGTCGCACTGTTCCCGGATGACGTCGTCGTGGCGGACGATGACGGTGCGGTCGTGATCCCGGCAGCGTCGCTCGACCATGTGCTGGTGGAAGGGCCCGAGCAGGAGCGTCTGGAAGCGTGGATCATGGGCGAGATCGAGCGTGGCGAACCGCTGCCGGGCCTCTACCCGCCGAACGCCTCTACCCGGGAGCGCTACGAGGCGAGCCGGCTCTAGCGGCGGCCCGCCCCGCTCACCGCTTGGCCAGCACGTAGAGCGCGATGCCGGCCGCCACCGATACGTTGAGGCTCTCCATCCGCGGGTCGATCTCCAGTCGGCACAGATGGTCGCATTGCTCGGCCACCAGTCGGCGCAGGCCCTCGCCCTCGCTGCCGAGCACCAGGACGACCCGCGGCGGCAGGTCCAGCGTCTCGAGGGCGGCGGCACCGGCGGCGTCGAGGCCCACGATCCAGTAGCCGCGCAGCTTCAGGTCGGCCAGGGTGCGGCCGAGATTGACCACCTCGACCACCGGCACGAGGTCCAGGGCACCCGAGGCCGCCTTGGCGCAGGCGCCGTTCAGCTCGGCACTGCGGCGCTGCGGCAACAGCACGCCCTCCACGCCCAGTGCGGCGGCGGTGCGGAGGATGGCGCCCAGGTTCCGCGGATCGCTGACCTGATCGAGCGCCAGCAGCAGCGAACGGTCGTCGCGGCCGAGCTCCGACGGGTCGCGCTCCGGCAACGGGCCGACATTGAGGGCCAGACCCTGGTGCGGCGCGTCGGGGGGCAGGATCTGCCCCAGGCGTTCCGGCGGCACCTTCTCGACCGCCAGCTGGCGAGCGCGGGCCTGTGCCTCCACGCCCGCCAGAGCCGCCTCGGTCGCCAGCAGGCGGTAGCAGGGGCGGTCCTGATTGGCCAAGGCGGCGGCCACCGCGTGCTGCCCGTAGAGCCAGATACGTCCAGCCGGGCCGGAAGCCGAGCGTGGATGACGTGATGCCGTGTGGTCTTCGGGCCGAGGTTTGGGGCGACGGGACAAGGCACGGGGCCTTCCTGGTTGAAATGTTGACAAGCGTTTGGAAACGACCATATTCCGCCGGCGTTTTGCTCTGGCGCCTGACACGGAGGGGTGGCCGAGTGGTTAAAGGCAGCAGACTGTAAATCTGCCGACGTACGTCTACGTAGGTTCGAATCCTACCCCCTCCACCATCAGCTGCAAGCGGGACAAGACGCGGATCGGCCGCGGGCGGGTGTAGCTCAACGGTAGAGCTCCAGCCTTCCAAGCTGGCGGTGAGGGTTCGATTCCCTTCACCCGCTCCACCGCCGCTGACTTCCGACCGACACGCCGCCTCATCGCCAAGGACGCGCAGGAGCCGTAGATGGCCAAAGAGAAGTTTTCGCGGACCAAGCCGCACTGCAACATCGGCACGAT